>CAJLWM010000009.1 GCA_905210415.1 uncultured Prevotellaceae bacterium | reverse complement strand
GATCGTTTCTTTAAACACTTTTACTAATTTTGCACTTGCTGTTGGACTCTACAGTGATTTATTCAGCAAGATTTTACAAGTTTTCGGCAAAAAAGTATTATTTTAGCAACAGGATTTGCTAATATTGCAATTTTTTACGATTACCATAAGAACCAAAAAACTATGAGCCAAATCATCACTGAAATCACACCTCTTCAACAAGAAGACTGCTTTTATCTTGTAGACCGATATAAAACGTGCTTTAACTATCCGCTTCACAAACACTTTGAGGTGGAACTCAACTTTTGTGCCAACTGCAAAGGCGCCCGTCGCATAGTGGGCGACTCTATCGAGACACTTCTAGAATACGACCTCGCACTCATAGGCAGCGACCTTGAGCATATGTGGGAACAGGGAGAATGCCAAAGCGAGAATATCCGCGAAATCACCATCCAATTCTCGCCCGACGTGTTTGGCAAAAACTTCCTCAGCAAGAACCAACTCTCAAACATCGGCAAACTTCTGGAAAAGGCTCGCTGCGGACTTGCATTCGATATGACCGCCATAATGAAAGTGTATGGCATGCTCGACGAAATCACTCACACTCAACCGGACTTTTATCGCGTGATAAAACTCATGTCGATTCTCTACGAACTTTCCATCGTCGAAAACACCAAAACCCTGTCAAGCACCTCGTTTGCCCACTCCAGCACCAGCAGCGACAGCCGCCGGGTGCAGAAAGTGAAGGCATACATTGTGGACAATTTCAACCAAGAAATCCGACTACAGGAGTTGTCTGATCTGGTGGGCATGACACCCTCTGCTTTCAGCCGATTCTTCAAGCTGCGCACCGGCAAAACGATTTCCGATTATATCATCGACATCCGATTGGGAATCGCGTCGCGCAAACTGGTTGACAGCACAATGTCGATAGCCGAGATCTGCTATGATTGCGGCTTCAACAACATCTCTAATTTCAATCGTATTTTCAAAAGCAGAAAAGGATGCTCACCAAAGAGTTTCCGCGACAACTACCGCAAGAAATCGGTGATAATATAGCGTCCTGTTGATACTATTTTATCCGTTTGTGGCACTCACATACCATTTGTTTTGAAGTGTGAGTTTCGGAGGTGTATCTTTGCCGTAAATAACATAAACGAATAAGACACAAAACCAAATTCAACAATGAAGAAATTAATGCGATTTTTATTCGCCGCGATATGCGTGGCAACAATATCAATGGGAACTTTGGCTAACACCCCTGTGCAACTACACGGCACTCTCGAGGTAAAAGGCCAATACTTAGTAGACCAACACAACAATAAGGTGCAACTGCGCGGAGTAAGCTTCGGGTGGCATAATTGGTGGCACCGATACTTCAACGAAGGTGCTGTGGCACGAGTAGCACAAGAATGGAAAGCAACTATCGTGAGATGCTCAATAGGCTTGAACCTCGACGACAACAGCTACGATAAAAATCCCAATCTTGCCTACGCCACCGTCGACTCTATGGTGAACGCCGCAGTGCAACACGGCATATACGTTCTCATCGATTTTCATAGCCACAAAAACAACCTTAAGCTTGCTAAGGAGTTCTTCTCGGTTGTGACAAAGAAATATGGCAAACTGCCAAACGTGCTCTTCGAAATCTGGAACGAACCAGAGGAAGTAAAATGGAGCGAAATCAAAGATTATGCCAATGCTTTGATTCCTGTAATACGCAAGAACGCACCTAAATCAATAATCATAGTCCCTACCCCTAAGTGGGACCAACTTGTAGACCTCGCTGCCGACGACCCAATCACCGGGTTTAGCAACATCATGTATTCGGTGCACTACTACTCAGCCACTCACACCGACTGGAACCGCCAAAAAGTGCTCTATGCAATCAACAAGGGATTACCAATATTCTTTTCAGAAACAGGCGGAATGGTTCACACAGGCGACGGCGTGTTTGACATGCAGTCGTGGGAAGAATGGCTGAAAATTGCCCGCGAACACTCCATCAGCTGGATTGCATGGTCAATAAGTGACAAGGTGGAAAGTTGCTCAATGCTCACACCTGGCACCCCAGCCAACGGACGCGAGTGGAAAGAGTGCAACCTAAAGCCTTGGGCTGTGCTTGTGCGACACTACCTGCAATGTGAAATGTAACCGCAAAAACATTCTCCTTATGAATATGCTACATAAAATATCGTCAACAATAATAGCCGCCACCTTGAGCATAGCAGCCACAGCTGTGGAATTGCCCGACGTGATAGGCCACAACATGGTGCTTCAGCAATGTGCCGATGCACACCTTTGGGGATGGAGCACTCCAGATGCTCAAGTAGACATAGTCACCTCTTGGAACAATCGCAACTATCGCGTCAAAGCCAATGCCGACGGACGATGGGAAGTGGCTGTCGCCACCCCAAAAGCATCATTCAGCGAGCACGAAATACGCTTCCACGACAAAAATTCAACCGTCACAGCCAAGCATGTGCTGGTGGGCGAAGTGTGGTTTTGCTCCGGACAATCCAATATGGAAATGCCCCTAAACGGCTTTTGGACACAACCTATTGCCGACAGCAATCGAGAGATAGCATTTTCAGGGAAATACCGCGGAAAAATCAGAATGGCAACGGTGTCGAAAACCGGAGCCTTAAAGCCTTCCGACCGCGTGTCGGGAGAATGGAAAGAATGCGAGCCAGAGAATGCCGCATGGTTTAGCGCCGTGGGCTATCACTTTGCAAAAGCACTCACCGAGATGCTCTGTGTGCCGGTGGGCATAATCAATTGCAGTTGGGGTGGCAGCCATGTAGAGGGATGGCTACCCGAGGACATTCTCAAAGACTATGCCGATATCAATCTTGCCGACGCCGGCAACAAGGATATACGCGAATGGGATCAACCCATGATAATGTACAACGGCATGCTGAATCCTCTCGTGGGCTACACCGTGAAAGGTTTTCTATGGAATCAAGGCGAAAGCAACGTAGGCCAACACAGCACCTACGCCAACCGACTCGCCACCATGGTAAAAACGTGGCGCCAGCGTTGGCAGCAAGACAGCCTGCCATTCTATATGGTGGAAATTCCGCCATATTCCTATGGCGACGTTAAAGGCACCAAGGCAGCCATGCTTCGTGAGGCTCAGCACAAAGCCGCAAGCATCATACCAAACTCCGGGATAATATCCACCAGCGACCTCGTGAAACCACATGAGACGGAGGACATACATGCCAGCACCAAGCAACCTATCGGCGAACGACTTGCCTTTATGGCCGCAGTAAAGACCTACGGCATAGGAGGCATAGCGTGCGACAGCCCGACCTACAAAAGTATGGACGTAGACGGCAACACGGCAATCCTACATTTCAACAATGCACCCGACGGGTTCACCCCAAATCGAGACCTACAGGGATTTGAGTGCGCTGGCAACGACCGCGTGTTTCATCCAGCCGCCGCCGAGGAAATCTACGACACCCGCGACATACGCATCACCTGCCCAGCCGTTGACAAAATCGTGGCAGTGCGCTACTGCTTCCACAATTGGGAAATCGGCAGCGTGCACAACCTACGCTGGTTGCCATTAGTGCCATTCCGAACCGACGATTGGGACAATTAGTGAAACCATACTATCTAATGCCCAAATCGGTCAAAAACATCTGCGCTTCTAAAATTCCGAAACCCTGTCAAGCCCTAATGACCGAATTGGGTAACCCAAATCGTCATTAGACCGTAAATGTAAGTTTTTTCTACTGCTTGGAGTCTTTCGGTTTTTATAAGGCATCTTTTGTTTGTTTTTAATTCGCAATAGCCGGCTATTACTCATTAAAAAGCATACAAAATCTGCACTTCTAAAATTCCGAAACCCTGTCAAGCCCTAATGACCGAATTGGGTTAAATTTTGCAATCGATAATACTAACATAAACCCACATAATGAATATCTTGAAACTATATTTGGCAATGACTATCATTTTAGCATCGTTGGCTTCATCGGCTTGCAGCTCAAGCCACCAGCCCACGACACCCGATTTCGTAACCATCAAGGACGGAAAATTCCACATCGGTGACACTGTTTACAACTATGTCGGCACCAATTTCTGGTATGGAGCAATACTTGCCTCTCAAGGGCGTGGCGGCGACCGCGAGCGACTCAAAGCCGAACTCGACGAGATGCAACTCATAGGCATCAACAACCTGCGCATCCTGGTGGGTGGCGACGGAGCCGAGGGGTTGGCTTCACACATCGAACCCACACTGCAAACCAGCCCTGGCGTATACAACGACACCATCTTGCAAGGGCTTGATTATCTCCTCGTGGAACTCGAACGCCGCAATATGAAAGCCGTGCTCTACCTCAACAACGCTTGGGAATGGAGCGGTGGCTTCAGCACTTACCTCGAATGGGCAGGATGCGGCAAGGCGCCCATCCCAAGCATCGATGGATGGCCTACATATATGGAATATGTGAAACAGTATGCCACTTGCAAAAAGGCTCACGAAATGTTTTCCAATCACATTCGCGCCATCGTGTGTCGCGTAAACAGCATCAATGGCAAGCCATACACCGAAAGCCCAGCCATCATGTCGTGGCAAATTGCCAATGAGCCACGCCCATTCGGCAGCGACAAAGAGGCTTTTGCCAGTTGGATTCACGAAGCTGCTAAACTAATCAAAAGCCTCGACCCTAACCACCTGGTATCTACCGGCAACGAAGGCATGCAAGGTTGCGACGACGACATACAGCTATGGAAAGAAATCCACAGTTTCCCAGAGGTAGATTACGCCAACATCCACATTTGGCCATACAACTGGGGATGGATTGACCGCAGCACTATAGTAGACGGTGTGAAAAATGCTTGCAGCAACACCCGCGAATACGTAAAAAAGCACTACGAACTGATGAAGCAAATGGGCAAACCAGTGGTGCTTGAGGAATTTGGCTATCCTCGCGACAACTTCTCTTTCACTCCAGGCACACCAACAAGCGGACGCGACGCATACTACCGCTACGTGTTCTCGCTAATCAACGATAGCGGCATGATAGCCGGCTGCAATTTCTGGGGATGGGGCGGTTTGGCAAAACCAACCCACGTCAACTGGCAAAACGGCGACGACTACACCTGCGATCCCGCCCAAGAGGAACAAGGTCTGAACTCAGTGTTTACAGTCGACTCTTCTACAATCCAACTCATCAAAAAACAAACTGAAAAAATAACTCATAACAAATAACCATAATTTCCCATTAAAAATGTTATCATCTATCACAAAAATCAAGAAATACGTCTCGGCATTAGCAGTAGCACTACCATTGTTTGCCACAGCCGAGGTGAAAGTAAATATGCATCAACTCAACGGATGGTGGTGGACTGCTCCACAACAACCAGAAATTGAATTGGCAGTTGTAAACGACTCAACAGCATCTGCCCACTACAACGTGCAACTAACCGTTGCCACCGACACTAAGCAGCCAGTATATATCTTGTCGCAAAACGTTGCCACAGCCGCAGGCGACAGTGCCGTATGCAATTTCCGCCTCAATCTTGCTCCTGGCTTCTATCGCTGCACCGTGAGCGTGGATAACACCAAAAAACAATCCTTCAACATAGGTTTTGAGCCAGAAAACATAGTTTCGCTGCCCGATTATCAGCCCGATTTCGCTCAATTCTGGCAAGCTGCACGCACCGAACTCGATGCCGTAGCACCAGAATATACCATTACCGAAGAAAAGGACAAAAGCAACAAAACAGGCCGAGTGTATCTCGTGACTATGAAATCGCTTGGAGGCGACACTATTCAAGGCTACCTAACAGTGCCTGTGAAGTGCACCAAGAAAAACCGTTTCCCTGTGATTCTTCACTACATGGGCTACGGCAGCAAGCCTTGGCATGCTCACCCAGATTCACACCCCGAATTCATAGAATTTGTGCTTAGCACCCGTGGTCAAGGCCTCAACGAGCCAACCAACAAATATGGCGATTGGGTGGTGAGCGGACTTGCCGACAAAAACTCTTATTACTATCGCGGTGCTTTCATGGACCTTGTGCGAGCCCTCGATTTCATAAGCCAACTTCCCGAAGCCGACTCACGCAACATCTTCGCCGAAGGCGGTAGCCAAGGTGGCGCATTCACCATGGCAGCATGCGCGCTCGACAAGCGAATTCGTGCTGCAGCTCCTTGGATTCCATTCCTCAGCGACTACCCCGACTACTTCAAGATTGTAAACTGGCCTGCCGACCCAATACTTCGCAAGCAAAAGGAACTTTGGCTTGACGACGCCACCCTTTACGCTACGCTCTCCTACTTCGACATCAAAAACCATGCTCGCAACATTAAATGCCCTATACTTATGGGAGTGGGATTGCAAGATCCAGTATGCCCTCCTCACACCAACTTTTCGGGATACAACCTTATCAAGTCGCCCAAAAACTTCATCATCTACACCAACTGCGGACACGACACCCAACACCCCGATTGGGACAACGCACAGATTAAATTCTTCAAAGAGAACATGATAAAGTAACAATAGTGTAACAACTTGATAAAATTGTATTATTTTATCAGCATCTTCAGCAGTAATTTTGCCATGTCGAAACATATGAGTTTCACATACATAATTCCTTTACTGCTAACGAGATTAAAAACTAAAATATAAATTTTAAAACAACCCTCACAGATTCTCATGATCACAAAAAAGTATTTGGGCTTTAGAACCATACTATTAGCTTGCTTTGCGTTTATTGCAATGAGTATGGTTGCACAAACACCCGTTTCGGGTGTGGTCCTTGATTCAACGGGCGAACCAGTTATCGGTGCCACAGTGCGCGAAAAAGGTTCGCAAGCAAGTGGTACTGCTACCGACTTCGACGGTAATTTCACAATCAAAGTGTCTAATACCAATGCCACCCTCATCGTTTCATACGTGGGTATGGTGACACAAGAAGTAAAACTTGCCGGTCGCACACAAGTAACAATAAAAATGAGCGACGGCGAAGTGTCACTCGACGAAGTGGTAGTGGTAGGTTACGGCACATCACGCCGCGTCGACATCACCGGTTCGGTGGCTTCACTTACTGCCGATCAAATGAAAGAGTCGATTGTAACCAATGCCGACCAAATGCTTCAAGGCAAGGTGGCTGGTGTGCAAGTCACTCAAAACTCTGGTGCTCCTGGTGGTGCCACATCTATCCGCATTCGTGGTGCAAGTTCTATCAACAGCTCCAACGAACCACTTTACGTAATCGATGGCGTTCAAATGTCGGGGTCGGGTAGCGAAATCGGCGGTTTCTCTTGGGCTGGCGGTTCTAACGGCCAAAACAAGGTGAATCCTCTCGCAGCTATCGCTCCAAGCGACATCGTGAGCATCGACGTGCTTAAAGACGCTTCTGCTTGTGCCATCTATGGTGCAGCCGGCGCCAACGGTGTGGTAATCGTCACCACTCGTCGCGGCAAGGCTGGCAACACCAATGTCACTTACGACGGCTATGTAGCTTGGCAACAAACAGCAAAACGCCTCGACATGATGAACTTGCAACAATACGCAACCTATCAAAATCAACTTGCCGAAGACGGATTCATCACCGGCCAAAACGTCAACCAAGCTTATCGCGACCCTTCTATCCTTGGCAAGGGCACCGACTGGCAAGATGAAGTATTCCGCACAGCATTCATGCAAAACCACCAACTTAGCGTTTCTGGTGGTACAGAAAAGGTCACTTTCTCTGCTTCTGGCGGTTGGATGAAACAAGATGGTATCATCATTGGCTCAAACTTCTCTCGTTTCAACGGTCGTTTCTCTGTAGACTCTCAGATCACACCCTGGATGAAAATCGGTGGTCAACTTGCATACACTCGCACCAACGAAAAGATTACTCTTAACGATGGTTCCGACGGTATCATTATGCAAGCTTTGACTATGCAGCCCGACGTGCCTGTATATGACTTCGACGGCAATTTCGCTGGTCCTACCACTGTCAACGGTTCTTCTACATGGAACCCTGTGGCTCTTGCTTTGCAGAAAAACAACACCTTGTTGCGCCAAAACATCATGGGTAACTTCTATGCAAGCATCGACTTCTTGAAGCACTTCAACTTCCGCGCAGAATATGGCTATGATGCCTCTAACAATATGAACAAGGCTTATGTGCCTCGTTATCACTTCGGCGTTGTAGAAAACACCATCAACCAGATGTATCAAAAGGAAGATCACTCTTACTTCTGGGTACAAAAAGACTATATCACCTACACTCAGCAATTCAACAAGATTCACGACGTGAGCGTGATGGCTGGTTTCGAAGCACAAGAATCTTCTTGGGAAAACATCTCCCTTCAAAAGAAGAACATGACCACCGACAACATCTTTGTGATGACAGGCGATGGCGACTTCGTGCAAAACTCTGGTGCTAAAGACCGCGCTACGCAAGCCTCTATCTTCGGCCGTGTAAACTATGGCTACGACAACCGCTATTTGGCTACCGTGACAATGCGTGCCGACGGTTCTTCAAAGTTCGGTCCTCAAAACAAGTGGGGCTACTTCCCTTCAGTGGCTCTTGCTTGGCGTGCTTCTCAAGAAAAGTTCTTGAGCAACGTGTCATGGCTCAACAACCTTAAGTTGCGCCTTGGTTATGGTCAAGTGGGTAATGCCAATATTTCAACTTACCTCTACGGCTCAGCTATGCAGAGCTACACCACACCTCTTGGCACTGGTTACTACCTGAAGAATATTCCTAACCCATTCCTCAAATGGGAGGCTTCAGAACAATTCAATGCCGGTATCGACTTCGCTGCCCTTAACAGCCGCATCGAACTCACCGTTGACGTATATAAGAAGCAGACCAAAGACCTCCTTCTTCAGATGCTTATCCCTACCTATCTTGGCGGCGCCGAGTGGAACTATCTGCAAGCACCTTATGCCAACATCGGTAAGACCCAAAACACTGGTATAGACATCTCTCTCAACACTCGCAACATTATCACCAAGAATTTCACTTGGGCTTCTACTCTCACCATTTCACACAACAAAAACAAAGTGGTTTCGCTCAACGACAAGAGTCAAATTATGTATGGCAACCTTGACTGGTGGTCGGAATTCCAAACTGCTACCATGATTAAGGTTGGTCAACCAATGGGTGTGTTCTATGGTTACAAAGTAGACCGCTTGTTCACCAGCGAACAAGACATCCTTGACTCTCCAGTGCAAGTGAACGACGGCAATGGCCGCAACCGCATCGACAAGGTTACTGGCGTTTATCCTGGCGATATCAAGTTTAAGGACATCAGCGGTCCTGACGGTGTGCCTGACGGAGTAATCGACGAAAACGACCAAGTAGTGATTGGTGACCCTAACCCAGATTTCACTTTCGGTTTCACCAACAACTTCTCTTATCGCGACTTCGATCTCTCAATCGGTTTGACTGGCGCTGTAGGTGGCGATGTGCTCAACTTCGCTCGCTACAAGACCGAAGCAATGAACAGCATCTGGGATAACCAATCAGTCACAGTCCTCAACCGCGCTCGCGCTGCTATCGACGCATCTGGCGCTGCCTATCTATCAAATCCTGATGCTCCACTGCCTCGCTTCAGTTCGCTCGACGGCAACCGAAACAACCGCATGAGCGACCGCTGGATCGAAGATGGCTCTTACTTGCGCATACAGAACATTTCGCTTTCTTATCACATTCCTTCAAGTTTGTTGCAGAAAGCACACATTGCCGCTGCTAAGATTTACTTCAATGCGCAAAACGTCTACACTTTCACAAGTTACAAGGGTTATGACCCTGAAATCGGTGCATTCAACCAAAGCGCTCTTCGTCAAAACATCGACATGGGCCGCTACCCTACTCCTCGCACCTATACTTTGGGCTTAAACTTGACTTTCTAATCTTTAATACAACCTTACAATGAACTCTAAATTAAAAACTACAATATTGTCGCTTGCACTGCTCATGGGTGCAACAAGCTGCGACAACTTCCTCACCGTGGATCCTCAAGATTCATTAGTGAGCGACAACTACTACACCAGCGCCGAGATGGTAAGAGCCAGCACTCGCTCGCTCTACGGTTGCTACCAGTGGTATGACTTCACCCAAAACTTCCAATGGAAACTCGACGAACTCGTGGGCGATATGTATTACACCTACGATCAAGAAGGTCAATGGTTCTACGGAACATACACCAATGGTAACCCTTACCTTAACGAAGGTTGGAAAGGTCTTTACAACATCATCTCTCTTTCCAACTCAATCATCAACGACATGCCAAGTGCTGCCGCTAAGCATGGTGTTAGCCAATATGCTATCCAGCAAGGTCTTGCCGAAGCACGCTGCATTCGTGGCATAGTTTACTACCTTCTCGCCGAAACTTGGCAAAATGTGCCTATCATTGTCAACAACTCTGACATGATTGGTTCGGGCAACATTCAAGTGCCTCGCAACACTCAGAAGAGCGTATACCAATTCATAAAGGAAGACCTTGAATTTGCTGCTGGCGTTCTTAAGGATACCGATGCCGAAGCTGGCCGCGTAACCAAGTGGACTGCCCTTGGCATGCTTGCTAAACTTGAAGTGACAATGGCATCGCACACCGACTACGGATACAACCGCGAGGCTCTTTATGCCAGCGCGGCCTCACACGCTAAGCAAGTGATGGACGGCATAACCACCGAACCAAAGGAACTTGATTATAGCACACTTTTCTATCCTGAAAGCAACAACGGTCCAGAATCACTCTTTGCTATTCAATGTATGGTTTACGGCTACGGTTATGGCAACCCTCGCACCGCATCTTGGTCACGCACAAATATTGCCGACGGATCTTGGGGCGATGGCAAGGGCCCTACTATCGGACTTCAAAAGCTCTACGACAAACAAGATAAGCGTCGTTACAACACATTCATGACTCTCAACGACCACTACTCTAACATCTGCGTTGCCGATGGTGGTTACACCTACAAAATCGTGCACTACTCAGCCGACGGCACTGTAGACAAAGAGCGCAACCCTCTCAACTCTCACTTGCGCAAATATATCTTAGGCAAATCGGCCGACTGCAACAACCAAGTGGGTCCAAGCCAAGATGCTGCCAACAACATCTACATCCTCCGCCTTAGCGATGTGTATATGCTTTATGCCGAAGCGCTTATGGGTACCGCAAATTCTACTACTAACGAAGATGCCATCAAGGCAGTTGACAACATTCGCGAACGTGCTGGTCTTGGCACTATCGGTAGCCCTCTCACCTACGAAAACCTATTGAAGGAACGCCGCCGCGAATTTGCTTTCGAAGCCAACAACTGGTTTGACATTCAACGTCTTGCTTACCGCGAAGGCAAGGAACGTGCCCTTGCTTACCTAAACGACAACAACGGCTACAACCGCAACATGGTGTATATGGTGAAAGATGGCACTCCTAACACCGATGCCGGTATGAACAACCTCGACAACTACACTTTGGCGCTTGAAAACGACAACACTATCATCCTGCCATTGTCATGCTTCGAACTTCCTGTACCTGCTGCTGCGTTGACCAACTCTCCTCAACTTGCCAACGATCCAGTAGATTATGAATTCTAATCACTAAAAGCGCAACGAAAAATGAAAAATTACATCAAAACAATATTTCTTTCTGCCATGTGCATAGCAAGTATGGCTCTTACATCTTGCTCTGAGACCGATGCAGAAAAAGACGCTGGAAATAATCCAGTTATCGAATACGTAAGAGTGTGTGAGCCCGGACAAAGCGACTCTCTTCTTGTGGCTGCCAATATGGGCGATCGCATCGCATTCATCGGCCATAACCTTGGCGATGTGCAACAGGTATGGTTCAACGATCAAAGAGCTAAGCTCAACCCAGCTTACGTCACCAGCAACAGCATCATTGTTGACGTGCCAAACGTGCTCTCTGACCCTGAGAATGTCACCAACAAGGTGCGTTTCATCACCAGCAATGGCATTGAGACAGTCTACGACTTTAAGGTGATTGTGCCTAACCCAAGCATCATTTCAGTGTCTTGCGAATATGGCAAGGCTGGCGATGTTATCACTATCACTGGCGACTACTTCATCGGTACCAAAGACGATGTGAAGGTGATTTTCCCTGGTGCCAACGGCGACATAGAAGTCTCTCCTACTAAATACGACAAGACATCGATGACTATAGTGGTGCCTGACAACGTAACAGAAGGTTATCTTAAGGTGAAGTCAATGTATGGCACAAGCCGTTTCGCCCACAAGTTCCTCGACACAACTGGTCTTATCACCAATTTCGACGATGGTTACAAAAACCCATGGGGATATCCTGCCGCTGGTGTTAACGACGTAGACGGTGTTTCGGGTCTTTATATGAAGTTCCTCTGCGAAAGCAATGGCGCATGGAACTGGACCGACAAGCTCATGTGGGGCTACTGGGCTTCAGCCGGCAAGGGCAACAAGCCTATCGCCACTGGCGACATCACCAAGCTTGCTCTTAAGTTTGAATGCAACATTATCAATTGGGAAGATTGCCCTCTTTTGATCTGGTTCCAAAAGTACACCGAAGGCGGTGGCATCTCTCCTGACGACAATTACGCACAATGTCACTGGAAGCCATATCTTACCAACTCGGCCAACAAAGTAAATGCCAAGACCAACGGTTGGATCACTGTCACCATCCCTCTCACCGAATTTAAGTACAACAAGGATGAGTCTTCTTCTGACCTTACACTCGGCGACATTAGCCAATACACCGACATCAACTTGATGATGTTTGGCGCTGCCGACGGAACTGCGCCTGTGGAAATCTGGTTTGACAACTTCCGTATTGTTGCAATTGATTAATTCAAATCTACACCAACTAAAATTTTAAAGAAATGAGATCTTTCAATAAAATACAACACATTATGCTTATCGCCCTCGTGACAATAAGCACAATGTTCACAGTAAGTTCATGCAACGACGACAACGACCTGAACTCTGTGGCTCTCCACTCATTCGGCCCTTGCCCAGTGCTGAGAGGCAACACAATCAAGATTATCGGTACCGACCTCACTAAGGTGAACAAGGTGGTTTTCCCCGACAATGTGGAAGTAACCGAGTTTGCATCAAAGATCGATAAACTCATTGAGCTGGTAGTGCCACAAGAAGCAATTCCTGGACACATCAAGATTGTTTTCCCTGGCGGCGAAATCACTTCAAAATCAGTAATTTCTTTCGAAGAACCTATCACAGTAGACAACGTCACCCCTACCAACGTTAAGGCTGGCGATATCATCACTGTCACTGGCGACTATGTTTACAACATCGCCACTGCCACATTTGCCGATGGCGTAGTGGTAGAAGCAACAGATTTCAAATCGGTTTCTCGCAAAGAAATCCAAATAGAAGTTCCTAAGGCTGCCGTTAGCGGCAAGTTGGTGTTCAGCGACGGTGCTGAAGTGCCAACCCTTATCGAATGGGAAACTCCACTCACCATCGAAACGGCTTCTGTGACTGCATTGAGCAAAACACAAGTGGATGGCGGCGACGTAATCACCATCTCTGGAAATAACCTTCAGCTCATTGAGAGCGTTATCTATCCAGGCGAGATTGCCGACCTTTCATTCTCTGTGAACGAACAAGGCACTGAGATCACCACCACTGTTCCTACCGAAACCTGCAGCGGTGTCATCACTCTGAAGCAATTCTCAGGAAGCGCCATTTCAACTCCTGAAATCACATTCCCTACCATCGAGATCACTTCGGTGACTCCTGCAACCAACATCAAGGTTGGCGACAAATTGACCATCAAGGGCAAACGCCTCAACCGTGTTCGCGAAATCATTGTGCCTGGTGGCGCTGTGCTGAAGGCCAACGGAGGTTTCTCTGTGCTCAACAATGGCGCGGCTATCGAATTCACAGTTCCAGAAAGCATGGTTGACGGCAAACTTACCCTCGTGCAAAATGCCAACATTTCAGTGGAAAGCCAAACCCTTTCTATGATAAAGATGGGCAATGTGTTCTGGACTGGCAACTTTGCTCTTGGCAATTGGGCAAACAATCTCGAAGCATCAAAAGACAAAGCCGATGCCGTATGGGAAGCATTCTCAAAAACCATCAAGGGTCCTGGTAAACTCACCATCAACTTCAAGGAAGACAGCAGCGCTTCTTGGTGGCAACTCAAACCTGTGTATCGCAGCGACTGGAACACAGCACTTGGCGGCTTAAGCAACAACATCGTGGAAATGACAGCTGGACAAGACTCTTACACCCTCGTCATTTCTCAAGCTGACGTCGATATGCTTTACAACAATGGTTGGGCATTCAGCGGATGCAACCTTATCATCCAATCGATGGAATGGGAAGGCGCTGATGCTGCCAAAACCAGAAAATAACGACACCATAGAATTCACTATTTAGCCTCATCTGCCTCGCAGATCACACACCTACGAGGCACGATGTAGCTAAAGTGATAATCAGATAGATAATTTGTTAAGTTAAGTAAATTAGGTTGGTTTTAGTTTTATCTGGGGCACACACAATTTATTGTGCCCATTGCCCCAGATTATTTTTTCCCAACAACCTATCTCAACTAATTTAAGCACATGAATATCCTGTTCAATATCATAACAAAATCTACAATTGCACTTGCTCTTATGCTCACCGCAGCTGGTTGTAGCAGTAGTAACGACGAACCAACGCCACCACCATCCGTGCCTCTCACTGTGGTGAAGACGTCAATTGCCAATGGCAGCGAAGTGCCTGTGAGCACCCAGCAAATCAGCATTGAGTACTCTCACCCAATCGCCCTTAGCAATGGCGCAAATATCACCCTAAACAATAACGTGGTGGCTCCGAAGGTAAGCAACAAAACCCTTACCATAGACCTCACTCTCGAGGAAGGCATCGCCTACACCCTCAATCTGCCTAAAGGCTCTGTGGTGCGTAAGGACGACAACAACGTGAAGGCCGAGACTCTCGTAATCACTTTTAAGACTCCCGACCCTGTAAAGCCATCTAACTTTGAGCCTCTCACCAATAAGAATGCCACCACACAAGCACAAAATGTGTATGCATTCCTCCTTAGCCAATATGGCACGAAAACGCTGAGTGGTGCTATGGCTAACGTGAACAACAACAATGATTTTGCCAATCTTATCGCCTCTACAACAGGTAAACATCCAGCTCTCACTGGCTACGACTTTATTCACTTGGCTTACTCACCAGCCAACTGGATTGACTACTCCAACATCGAAGCCGCTAAGACTCAATGGCAAAACAATGGCCTCGTCTCTTACATGTGGCACTGGGCTGTTCCTCCTACTCAAGGCGCTAAGATCGAAGACTATTCGTTCTCTGCCAACAATGGTTTTGACATTCGCGAAGCGCTGAAGGCAGGCACTTGGCAAAACCAGCAGTTGCTTGCCGACATCCAGAAAGTGGCTGGTTACCTGAAACTGCTTCAAGATGCGGGAATCCCTGTCATCTGGCGTCCTCTTCACGAAGCCGCTGGCAACTACAACTACGACGGCAAAAATGCCGCTTGGTTCTGGTGGGGCGACAAGGGTGGCGAATACACCAAGCAACTGTGGATTTTGCTTCACGACAAACTGGTGAAAGAGTATAATCTCAACAACCTCATCTGGGTGTGGACAGTGCAATATCGCGAAGGTTTTGAAGCAGATGCATTGGCTGCTTATCCAGGCAACGAATATGTCGACCTCGTGGCAACTGACATCTATGCTCCTAACACCGACTCTAAGCTCACCGAGTATAATTTCATCAACAACAATGTCACTCGTGGCAAAAAAATGATCGCTCTTGCAGAATGCGGAAATATTCCTAATCCTGCCAAGACTTTCTCGGCTGGCGACACTTGGTCGTGGTTTATGGTGTGGTATTCCCGCGACAGTGCAGGCAAAGTTACTATCAACGACCCTGCCGACGACAAATTCAAATACAACACCAATACCTATTGGACATCGGTATTAACAAATGCCAATATCATCAACCGTGAAGATATGCCAAATCTCAAATAATATGAGTTATGAAACATTTTCTTACTGCAATAGTCATGATTTCACTCACCATCTCCTCTGCTTGCACTAAGGCCAGCGTAAGTGAGACTCCCGCACAAAGGCTTGCTCAACGCCTTCTTAGCATTGAGAACCAAGGTAAGGTGGCTTTCGGCCATCACGACGACACTTCTTATGGTCACGCCTGGAAATACGAAGCCAATCGCTCTGATGTGCGCGACGTGTGTGGCGACTATCCTGCCCTCATGAGTTGGGATCTGGGCCTAATAGAATGGAACACCGAAAAACAACTCGACGGCGTGCCTTTTGACTTCATTCGCCAAGAAGTGGCTAAGCAAGATGCTCGAGGCGGCATAAATGCCTTCAGCTGGCACCTGCGCAACCCTATCACCAAAGGCGATTCTTGGGATTGTGAGGGCGGTAATGTGGTGGCTCAATGCCTCACCGAGGGCAGCGCTCTCAACGACACCATTTGCGCATGGATTGGTCGTGCTGCCGACTTTATCGGTTCGCTGCGCAACAAGGATGGCCAGCGCATAGCCGTGATCTTCCGCCCTTGGCACGAACACACTGGCAGCTGGTTCTGGTGGGGATACGATCATTGCTCGGCCGATGATTACAAAGCACTTTGGAAACTCACCCGACGCATATTCGACCAAAAAGGCATCGACAACGTGCTTTGGGCCTATTCGCCCGACAAAGACCATTTCACGGGCATCAAGAGTTATCTCGAACGCTATCCAGGCGATGATTATGTCGACATTATGGGTGCCGATGTATATCACTTCGGAGGGCAAGAGGGCCTCGACACATACTTGCAAAATGTGAAAAATATGCTCGGCGCTGCCACTCTCGCTGCCAAAGAGCATCACAAACTGGCTGCTTTCACCGAAACTGGTAGCGAAGGCATCCCTATGCCAAACTGGTGGCACGAGGTGCTACTGCCGATACTGAAGCAATACCCAGTGTGCTACGTTACAGTGTGGCGCAATGCTTGCGACAAGCCTACTCACTTCTATGCCCCCTACAAGGGACACACGAGCGAGGAGTCGTTCAAAGCATTCCATGCCGACTCCGCAACTCTTTTCTGCAAAGAAATAAACAAAATCAAATAATCTCCAAAACTGTTGAAATATGTCACTTTTTGAAAAAAGAAAAGCTAAAATAGAACAAGAATTTGAAACTCTCGTTTCACGCAAAAACAATTCTATCGAAGATAATGGTGTGTTCTGCCGCTGGGAAAACCCTGTGCTCACAGCTCGCATGGCTCCTCTATCTTGGCGATATGATTTCAACCCCGAAACCAACCCATATTTTATGGAACGTATCGGCGTAAACGCCACTCTCAATTCGGGCGCAATCAAGTGGAAAGGCAAGTATATTCTCGTGGTGCGTGTTGAAGGCTCCGACCGCAAATCATTCTTCGCCGTTGCCGAAAGTCCTAATGGCGTTGACAACTTCCGCTTCTGGGAACGCCCTATCACTATGCCTGAAGACGAAGATCCTGCCACCAACATCTACGATATGCGCCTCACAGCTCACGAAGACGGTTGGATTTATGGCTTGTTCTGCGTTGAGCGTCACGACCCTGCTTTCCCTGGCGATCTCTCGGCTGCTACCGCTACCTGCGGCATTGCTCGCACCAAGGACTTGATCAATTGGGATCGTCTGCCCGACCTCAAAAGCAATAGCCAACAACGCAACGTGGTGCTTCACCCAGAATTTGTCGACGGCAAATATGCTCTATACACTCGCCCTCAAGACGGATTTATCGACGCCGGAAGCGGCGGTGGCATTGGTTGGGCTCTCATAGACGACATCACTAATGCCGTGGTAAAAGAAGAAAAAATCATCGATTGCCGCCACTACCACACCATCAAGGAGGTGAAGAACGGCGAAGGCCCTCACCCTATCAAGACTCCTAAAGGCTGGTTGCACTTGGCTCACGGCGTGAGAGGTTGCGCATCGGGTTTGCGCTACGTGCTATATATGTATATGACTGCCCTCGACGAGCCATGGAGAGAAATCGCCACTCCTGGTGGCTACTTTATGGCTCCTGTGGGTGAAGAATACATCGGCGACGTGATGAACGTGCTTTTCACCAATGGATGGATTGCCGACGAAGATGGCAAAGTATTTATATACTACGCTTCAAGCGACACTCGCATGCATGTGGCTACATCTACCATCGATCAACTTGTGGATTACTGCATGAACACTCCTGCCGACGGCCTCACCACCGGCGAGTCAGTGAAGACCATCAACCGACTAATCGACAAAAATCTTGCCCTTAACAACAAATAATATTATTCAGAAAATGGCTATTATTGATATTCACGAATTAAGCAAACAACTGCTCGACAATCTCACGTCAAATATCCTTCCCTACTGGATTGACAAAATGGTAGATAACGAGCATGGTGGCTTCTATGGCCAGCGCGACGGCTACGACAATCTTGTGAGCAACGCCCCTAAAGGCGCCATACTCAACGCTCGCCTGCTATGGACATTCTCCGCAGCTTACCGCTTGACTCATGAGCCTCAATACCTCGAGATGGCCACTCGCGCTAAGCAATATATTATCGACAATTTCTACGACAAGGAATTTGGCGGTATTTATTGGTCGCTCAATGCCGACGGCTCTCCGCTCGATACCAAGAAGCAATTCTATGCAATCGGATTCGCCATATACGGACTCAGCGAATATGTCCGCGCCACTGGCGACACCGAAGCTCTGGATTACGCCATACGTCTTTTCCACGACATCGAGCTTCACAGCCACGACCGCGAGCGTGGTGGCTACATCGAAGCCTGCACTCGCCAATGGGGTGAAATTGCAGACATGCGACTTAGCGACAAAGAAGAAAATTGCGCCAAGACGATGAACACTCACCTTCACATTATAGAGCCCTACACCAACCTCTATCGCGTGTGGAAAGATCCTGAACTACACGATGCGATAGAGCACCTGTTGTACGTGTTCTTCGATATAATGGAAGACAAGAGCAATCATCACCTCGGACTATTCTTCGATATGGATTGGAACCGACAAGACGGCGAACAATCGTTCGGCCACGACATCGAAGCTTCTTGGCTCCTTCTCGAGTCGGCAATGGTTCTCGACGACAAAGCGATTACCGATAAGGCTCTCAGCCACACCTACCATATCGCTAAGGCTGCCTTAGAGGGCCGCTGCCACGATGGCTCAATGATATATGAGCGACACGCCAACGGATCCTACAACAACGATAAGCACTGGTGGGTGCAAGCCGAATGCATGATAGGCGAAATCTATCTGTATAAACATCACAACAAACAGCAATATCTCGCCCAAGCCATCGAGACATGGCAATACATTCAGCAAAACATCGTAGACCACAGCGGAGGCGAATGGTATTGGAGCCGATTGGCTGATGGCTCAGTCAACCGAACCGACGACAAAGCCGGTTTCTGGAAGTGCCCTTACCACAACAGCCGCATGTGCATAGAGATAATCGAAACACTCGGTAAATAATTAAAGCTCCTATCGCCCCCTCGGCATAGGAGCTATTTTTTCATACATAAGCAATAACTTTTATCATCCAGTAAATTTTTTTTTACACAAACTTAATTTTTGAATAAGAATTTGATAAATTTGCACAAACTACAATTAATACCATATGACTATTTTAGTTTCAATAGTTTTTGCGATCATTTTCGTTGCAATCATATACCTGCAAATCAATAGCGCAAAGATTAAGGGAAAAATCGGAGAAAAAACCGTCTCCTTCATTCTTGGGAAATTGGGTCCAGAATATAAAACTTACAATGATGTCTTAATCCGAAACGGAGATTGGACATCACAGATTGACCATATCGTTATCTCCCCATTCGGTATTTTTGTAATCGAAACGAAAAACTACAAGGGATGGATATATGGTGGAGCAAACCAGGTACAATGGACACAAAACATATGGGGCAAAAAAACATACCTTTCAAACCCCATTCGCCAAAATCAAGGTCATATTATTGCGCTCAAAAAGATTCTTCCGTATTATACTTCCGAGCAATACAAGTCAATAATCGTATTCTCATCACAAGCAGAACTCAAAACGAATCTGCCAACAAGCCTCAATGTCATCTATACATGGCAACTCTTGTCACGAATTAAGTCATTTACTTGCCGGATTCTATCTGATAAATATATTCAAGAAATTGAAACTCAACTTCAAAACCAGATGATATTGGATAAGGAAGTGGAGAAGATTCATGTATCAAACGTAAGGCAGAATATTATGCGCAAGGCATACATGATAAACAAAGGCTATTGCCCACGATGTGAAGCAAAAATGGTTCTAAGAAACAGCAAATACGGTTCGTTCTATGGCTGCTCAAATTATCCAAAATGCACTTTTACTCATAAATAATTATTCCGGTCCGCTAATATAAATAATTCATACCCCAACTCACCGATGAGTTCTACCTTTTTCAACCAATCAAAATCGGCATATACATATAACTTCTTCATAACCTACTCCTTTTTTGTCGCTATCGCTCTTTTTTCAAGCACTCGCAAAGCCGAAGCATTATTCGTAATGCCGCACACAGGCTTTACCACTACTGTGCCAGGCCATTGCCGCGCTCCGCCGGGCGGAGAAATGGAGGTTGCAGTTTGAATTAATCTTTTTTATTAGTAAATTTGAATATCCATAATTTGAGAAACTAATTGCTTATGAACACACCATCTGATATCGAAATGCTTTTGTCGGCATGCTACATTTGATTAAGATTTCTCACACCGAATAAAGAACAGCGAAAATGAAAAAGTTATATTGCATTATATCATTGATATTCTGCCTGTTTACCGCATCGGCTCAAGCTGAAAGGCCAGATTCTCGTCTCCAACAAAAGATGTTGGAAGAGGAACAGGCGTTTTTGGCTAACATGAAGCCGGGGTTGCAGCACACTCAGATGCTTGCCGTGCGTGCAGCGATGCGTGGCGACGACACCGCACTCATGCAGATACGGCAAAGCCGAAACCAATCGCCCACTTTACCGGAAGAGGTCAACGCCTTTTATCCTACCGACGACATCTGCATATTCGCACCTAAGACCGTGGCAAACCGCAAGCGCCCTATTCTGCTTTACCTGCATGGCGGAGGTTGGTGCTTTGGCAGCATCAATAGTTGCGCCCGTTTTTGCGTCGCCGTGGCGTTGGAAGCCGACTGCATCGTGGCAGCATTAAACTACCGTCTTGCTCCGGCACATCCGTTTCCTGCGCCCTTGAAGGATTGCCAAAGCGCAATAGCCTACCTGCAGACCCATGCCGAAGACTGGGGCGGCGATAGCACACAGATAGCTGTGGGCGGCGATAGTGCCGGCGGAAATCTGGCTTTAGCCACAGCCATGTCGGTGCAAGGCATATCTAAGGTGATACCAATCTATCCCGTCACCAAACTCTTCACGGAGATCACTCCGTCTTGGCAAAAATATGCTCAAGGTTTTGGAAACGACGCCGAACTTCTCGAAGCCTTCAACGAAGCATACGCAGGCACACAGAGCCGCAATCCGCTCGTGTCGGTAGGCCTATGCAGCGACAAAGAGTTGCGTTCGTTGCCACCCGCGCTGTTTATCTCTGCTGGGCACGACATCCTATTCGATCAGACAGCCGAACTTGTGAAGCGTTTGCAGGCCCTCAACCGCCCTGTAAGCTACCACGTTTACCCAACGGCAACGCACCTCTTCATCACCGTGCCCGGGCAGCCGACAGCATTCCGCGAAGCCGTGAAAGCCGTCAGCCAATTCCTCACCTCCCCCATCTAACCCCATCCCTCGCCCAACAACTGATTACCCACTCCGCAGACGAAGGGCGGACTGCACATGGGCTTTCGGTGGATTTTTAGCCGTAATTTGAAACATTTTTTTATCTTTGCATAACCCCAACTTTTTGGGTTATGCAAATGTTTTTTATTATGTTTGTAAGAAGAAAGAAAAATAGATCGGGTTCTGTCAGCGTTGTGGTGGCAGAAAAATATATGGGCCGAATAAAAGAACTCATCACTATAGGCATTGCCAAAAGCGATGAGGATGTGGTGCGTTTTTCTCACGAAGGGCATGTCTGGATTGCTAAGGAACAAAATCGCCGGCATCCAAAGCTTTCTCTTTTTGATGATTAGTAAGCAGTACAATCAGTTGCAATTCTGCCTCATTACAACGAATAACGCCAAGCCAAGACGCTGGGTAAAAAATTCATAACTACTGACTATAAGATGAAAAAGATACTTTTCTTACACGGATTCTTCGCCACTGGCAGTTGCCCTATGGCGAGGGCGCTGAAAGAGGCGTTTGAGGGGTCGGCAGTGGTGCTGACGCCCGACTTGCCATTGCACCCCAAAGAGGCACTGAAGGAGGTTCGCGCAATCATCGACCAAGAGCATCCCGACTTGCTTCTGGGCAACAGCTGCGGTGCATTCCTCGCCCAAATGCTGGCACCGATTGTGGGCATTCCTGCCTTGCTTGGCAACCCTCACTTCAAGATGACGGAGTTTCTGAAGGATCGCATCGGCGAACACGAATATAAGGCTCCACGAATGGACGGCAATCAGCAACTGGTGATTGACGAGGCGTTGATTGACGAATTTGCCGCGCTTGAAGCCGTGCAGTTTAATTGTTGCAGTCCATATTACAGCGACCGCGTTTGGGGACTTTTTGGCGAGCACGACACCCTTGCCCACTTCTCACCTCTCTTCCTGGAGCATTACAACAATGCGTTCCACTTTCCTGGCGGTCACACGCCCACCGAGCAGGAGGTGAAGACATGGTACGCGCCGCTTGCCAAGAGAATGCTCAACGAGTTCCCAGCAAAAAGCGAAAGATATTTCCTGCACTTCAAAGGTGGCAAATACAAGTATCTCCATTCTGCCTTCGACTCCGAGACACTGAAGCGCATGGTGGTTTATCAAGCCCTCTACGGGCAACACGGCTACTGGGTGCGCCCCGAAAAGATGTTCTTCGAAAAAGTCACACGCGACGGAAAGACATTCAATCGCTTCACCGAAATCGACAAATAATCATGGAGGCAATAAATAGCGTAATAAGCAGAATATGAACAGAATAGATGAAGAAAAACGAGTTGTGGAGCAGATGATACGTCTGTACTGCAGGAAGCAGGAGGGCAACAAGGAGTTATGTCCAGAGTGCCAAGTGTTGCTACAATATGCTATTGCAAGACTGGAACACTGCAAGTTTGGCGAGAAGAAAACGACTTGCAAGAAGTGTCCCATCCACTGCTATCGCCCTCAGATGAAAGAACAAATGCGCAAAGTGATGCGTTGGGCAGGTCCGAGAATGATTTTATATCACCCGATTGCTGCCATCAAGCATATCATAAGAGAATTATAATAACAGAAAAAAGAGCATGAACACATTACATAGTTGCCTCGCCTACTATCTCCTTGCCATCAATGCAGTTGCATTCATCATATACGGCATTGACAAATACAAGGCCAAGAAAGCCAAATGGCGAATTCCGGAAGCCACACTTTTGTTGCTGGCTGTTCTTGGAGGAAGCATCGGGGCATGGATGGGAATGAAAGTCTGGCGCCATAAGACGATGCACAAGAAATTCAAATACGGTGTTCCTGCCATTCTGCTGATACAGATTGCGCTGATGGCGTATTTACACATGAATCTTTGGAAACAAATAGTTTGAAGGAAAATATGATTATGACTATTGATACAACAAACCTCTGCTCACACCTTCAGAAGAAGTTGTTTGAAACAGACGGCATATTTTATCCCATCTGGCAAGCCATGCAGGACGATGGTGAGTTGACAGCCGTGGTTCGCTCACGTCAGCTTCACATCTACCGCAATGGCAAGAAGATTCTCATTCTCGCTGGCAAGGCTCAGCCGAAGATTATCAGAGAGGATAAACTGAATGAATTGATAATAAAATAAAGAACGTATAACTTCATTGAAATAATCTGATGGAAACAGAAAGAATTTTACTTCGCCATTGGCAGGAATCGGATGCAGAGGCGCTCTTCAAATACGCCTCCGCCCCTGATGTTGGACCTCGAGCAGGATGGCCTGCACATAAGTCTGTAGAAGAAAGTCGGGAGATTATACGGACATTCTTCAATAATGACACTACATGGGCGATTGTCTTGAAAGATACGGGCGAAGCCATCGGCTGCATCGGCTACTATACTCATGAGTCCAGCAACATCCCTATCGGAGAAAACGACTGCGAGGTGGGCTATTGGGTAGGAAAGCCCTTTTGGAATAAGGGAATCTGCACTGAAGCCTTGAAGTTGATGCTCGACTACTGCACCCACGAGAAGCATTTCAAGGACATCTGGGCTGACCATTTCACCAACAATCCTGCATCAGGAAGAGTCATGGCGAAATGCGGATTCACAGACACCGGAATGCTTAACAAATGCAGCCTGCTTGTGGGTGGCGACAAGGAGATGGTCAAGATCCTCAAATATAACGGATAAAATACAGACACGAGAAAGAATACACCAAGCAGTAGAAAAATATTACATTTACAGCCTAATAACCGATTTGGGTTTAATGATTTTTCATTACTTTTGTTAACGAAACCAATAACGACAATAATAAACTAAAAACAACACCAAAATTGCATGAGAAATAAAATATCCCTATTGGCTGCGTTTGCCGCAATTCTTTTGTCCGGTAACGCGTTTGCTCAGACCGTACTATTCGAGACCGACTCAACCAACACCTGTTATCGCATCCCCGCCATCGTGAATGCCAAAGATGGTAGCGTGTTTGCTTACAGCGACTTCCGTCCGTGCCGCACGGATGTGGGTGGCGGCGTCATCGATATAGTGGCAAAATATAGTACAGACTATGGCAAGACTTGGAGCGAAGAACATACTGTGGTGAAAGGCGGTGGCAAAAACGAACCCTTCGACATCGCTCATGGCGACGCCGCTGTGGTCACCGACCGCAAAACCGGAGAGATGATGATGATGTGTGCTTCGGGGAACGTGTGGTATTGGGAGTCGACTCTCGACAATCCCAACCGCGTGGGACGATACTACAGCACCGACGGCATAAACTGGAAGGGCGAGGAAATCACAGACCAAATATACAAGCTGATGAACGGTGCTGTGCATAAGCTCTTTTTCACCTCCGGAAAAATCTGCCAAAGCAGCAAGATAAAGGCGGGCAAATATCACCGCATCTATTCGGCATTGTGCACAAATATTGGCAACGTGGTGCTCTATTCCGACGACTTCGGTCGCAATTGGAAGCCACTCGGTGGAGTCGATGCACGTCCTGCACTCTACGGCGATGAAGCTAAGGTTGTGGAACTGCCTAATGGCGACCTTTTGCTTTGCAGCCGCTATCAACGTGGAGAAGGCCGAATATTCAACATCTTCAAGTATAACGATGCCAAGAAGGCTGATGGCAAATGGCAAGAGCCAGTAATGCTCGACAAGCAATACAAATCGGCTATGTGCAACGGCGAGGTGATGATGGTGAATGCCGTACGCAAGTCCAACGGCAAAAAAACCAATGTTCTGCTCTTCTCAGTGCCTATGGACAGCCAGCGCAACTACGTGGGCATATACTACAAGGAATTGGCCTCAGCTACCGATTACGCCTCACCAGTTTGCTTCACATCGGGATGGAAGGCTTTCCGCGTGAGCAACACCGACTCTGCCTACTCCACAATGGAGCAGATGACCAACAAGCGCATTGCCTTCTTCTATGAGGAATCATACACAAACGGCGGATATGATATGCTATTCCGCGACTATTCGCTCAGCGAGATTACGGGCGGAGAGTTTGAGGCAAAGTGATTTAACTTGTGGCGGAGTCAGACCACTCCGCCACACCAAATCGATTTACAGCTATATTTCAACAGATTCTTGACAAAAAGCCCTGTACGAAACCACCACTCTTATCAATATTTGTGGTGGTTTTGTACTATAAACAAGAGAACATATATGGATGCAATAAACCCAAATCGGTCAACAGGCCATAAATGTAGTGATTTTTATACTGTTTGAAGTCTTTCGTTTTTTATAAGGCATCTTTTGCTTGTTTTTAATTCGCAATAGCTGGCTATTACTCATAAAAAGACAATCGAAACCTGCACTTCTAAAACTCCGAAACCCAGCCAATCCATAAAGCCCGAATTGTGTTAAACCAAGAGATTGTTGACAACTATCTGTCGCTTATTTCGTCAGAACAAATATACAAGGAGGATTAACTATGAGAGATTCTGTATTATGGCGCAAACAAAGCCGAATAATAATGATGTAGGCTGAAACTCTGCATATTGATGCGGAAAGGGCACTCAACTTGTTTTACACTACTAAAGTGTACCAACAACTGTCTGACCCTAAATATGGTTTACATCTTATGAGCGATGATTATATCCTCGAAAATCTCATATAGGATGCTTTTGATAAATTCAACTTCAAACAACGTGGCTTGAAGGTTGAATATACAAAAACCGACTGACTTCAGGCTTATCGCCTAAAAAATCAGTCGGTTATTTATTCAGAAGTCAAGCGCTCTTGGCGTTATTCAGCCTCCAGATAAAGAACGCGCGACGACCAATCGGTCTTTTTGCCCCATTCCACCTCGTTGGTATAAGGCATCTCCAAGCCATGTTCCATAAGATACTTACCCGTATAAGTCTTGCCCTCACAGTAGAGAGGATTCAAGTCTACAGCATTGAGTTCGCGCACATTATACATACGGTTAGCATCAAGACCAGCCATCTTCACTCTTGGCAAATGCACATTATAGAAATTAGCCATCTTCCACCAGTAGAACACAGCCTTGTCCTTCGCCTCACTCACATACATCAGCGAAGCCAATCCCTCGTTGTCATAAGGTGACACCAGGCGGTAAAGGTCACCCATCTGCACTACGGGGCGAATCTCCTTGTATTGGCTGATGGCTTTCTTGCAAAGCGCCTTCTCCTCGTCGGTCATATTCTTTGGCTGAATCTCCATACCCAATCTGCCACTCATGGCCACATCGATGCGATACTTGAGCGACGTGGTGCGGAACACGGTATGATTTGGCACTGCCGAAATATG
This sequence comes from uncultured Prevotellaceae bacterium, assembly GCA_905210415.1. GTDB lineage: Bacteria > Bacteroidota > Bacteroidia > Bacteroidales > Muribaculaceae > SFTJ01. The sequence goes on along the minus strand of CAJLWM010000009.1, from coordinate 20,018 downwards.
GCAAGCCATGGCGATGGCCGGGAAGAAATAGCTGGTGCCATACTGCATATAGATACGCTGCAAGGCATCGGTATTATCGCTCACCCAGAACTCATCGAAGCCACGAAGCGTACCCCAATTGGCACGTCCTCCGCCACTGGCACAGCACTGTATCACCACATCCTTATACTTGGCACGAATGCGGTCTACCACACTACGGAGTCCCTGATGATAGGCAATATAGAGATGACTCTGATCTGACATAGGGAGATATTGGCTACCATGGTTCATAATGCCCATATTGGCATCCCACTTGATATAAGCAATCTCAGGATACTTGCTGAGAAGGTTGTCTACGATACTAAAAGCATAGTCCTGCACCTTTGGATTGGAGAGGTCGAGAACAAGTTGCGTGCCACCACGCCCCAACACTGCATCACGCTTAGGAGCCTTTATGACCCAGTCGGGATGCTTCTCATAGAGTTCGCTGGTAGTATTGGTCATCTCAAGTTCAATCCAGATACCAAACTTCACACCGTTCTTCTTGGCATCGCGCAGCAATCCCTCGATGCCATCTGGCAGTTTTTTCTTGTCAACCACCCAGTCGCCAAGAGCGCAGTTGTCAGTGTTACGCTGATACTTAGTGCCAAACCATCCATCGTCCATCACAAACAGCTCGCCGCCCATAGAAGCTATGTCAGCCATCATCTCATCCATACCTTGCTGATTAATGTCGAAATAGACACCTTCCCAAGAATTGAGCAGAATATCGCGAGGTTGTGAGCCGTGTGCCAGCACATACTTACGCCCCCATTTATGGAAATTTCGGCTGGCACCACTCAGACCCTCATTCGAAAAGGTGAGAGCAAGAGCAGGAGTCTTGAAGGTTTCGCCCTTCTTGAGATGATATTCTGAATTCTCCTCGTTGATGCCGGCGAAGATATAATGATATTCGGTATCGTCGGTCACAGCCTTGAGCTTATAATTGCCGCTATATTCAAGGGCAGCTCCTATCACACTACCCCTATTTTCCTGAGCCTTGCCATCGAGCGAGATCATCACTTCGGCATGAGCCGTATTAGAGTTGCAGGTGCCATGATTGTTGCGAATAACAAATTCGCCCGGAGCAAGAGGTTCATTATTCACATTGGCCTCGCTTGCCCATGAACCAGAGAGATGACTCATCCACACATTACCCCTGCGAATAGGCAACATGGCAGAGGCGAAAGTGGTGAGTGTCACCGTTCCTTTCTCGCCATTGGTTATCTCGCTCCATGCCTCTATCAAGTCAACATCATTATAGGCGCGATAGCACAGGTCTACCTTCAAGTCATACACAGCATCCTTGAGATGGACCACTGTCACCATGGCATTCGCCTCTTGGTGCGAGTCATAGCCCGCAGCCACCAATGCTGTAGACATGTTGCCATCAGCATGGCGCAGTGCCAAAGCCGACTCTGCCGCAGTATTCAGGCCATAGGCAGGATAGACATCCATTCGCCCATTGGCAGTAACACTGAGGTTAGCCTTGTCGCGTTCGTCGAGACGTGAACCAAAATACAGATACTTGGCAGGTTGCCCATTCTCAACATCGAGCACGAGCGACAGCCCCTGGGTATTCACACTTACCTGATCTGCCATAGCCGGCATGGCCATGGTAAACATCAGCAGAGCCATTGATTTAAACTTCATGATATATTTGTTTTTCAGTTATTTTCGTTTGCAAAAATAATAAATATACGCACGTTAGTCTTATACTTTTTTACCAGATGTTTGACTTTTGCCTTATTTCATTTCCCTAAATGCAGTCCATACTATAGGGATAGTAACGATGAGTGAGATAAGGTCACTCACAGCCTGACAAATCTCCACGCCAAACAGGCCGAAGAATTGAGGAAGAATGATGATGAGAGGAATGAAAAACAATCCCTGTCGGGAAGCAGCGAGGATATTGGCGCGAATGGTCTTTCTGCAGGTCTGCATCATCATGTTTGCCATAACCATAAAACTGCATGCCGGGAATATCATCATCTGATAGCGCAACGCCGGTATGCCAATGGCTATCACTTCAGGGTCGTTGCGGAACAAGGCGATAACCTCTCCGCTGAAGATGACAAGAATCACAGTCCAAAACAAAAGAAACGCCGAGCCAATCTTGGTGCTAAACCAAAAGCCCTGCTTCACCCTATCGTAGAGTTTTGCGCCATAGCAGAAGCCACACATTGGCTGAAATCCCTGACCCAACCCGATGATAACACTGAAAATAAACATACATATACGGGTGACAATGCTCATGGCTGCAATAGCTGCATCGCCATAGTTTCCGGCAATGCTATTGAGGGCAATGGTGCTAAGGCTGGCAAGTCCTTGGCGCGAGATGGATGGCGTGCCACCAGCAATGATTTCCCTCACAAATCGCCCTTCAAAAGAGATTTTGCGATGGCTATAATGTATCACACCGTCCTTCCTACTCATCACAAGCAGGATAACGAAGCCACATAGTTGAGCTATCACTGATGCCAATGCTGCACCACCAACTCCCATCGAGAAGCCGAAGATGAAAAGTGGGTCGAGCAAACAGTTTATGATGGAACCGCTCACCACGCCATATACCGAATACTTGGCAAATCCCTGAAATCGCATCTGGTTGTTGATACAGAATGTGCCCATGATAAATGGCGTTCCAAACAGACTTATCCCCAGATATTGGCGCGTATATGGCAGAATTGTGGGTGTACTACCCAGGATTACACAGATAGGATCGAGCAACAGCAAACCTATCAGCATAAACAAAACAGAGAATACCAGTGTGTAAAAGAGCCCCGTACTGGCCATCGTCTCAGCATCCTTCACCTTCTGCGCACCAAGCTGACGAGAGATATAATTGCCCGAGCCATTGCCGAAGAAGAATGAGAATGCCTGTATGAAGAACATCACGCTAAACGCAATACCCACCGCAGCAGTAGATTGTGTATCGATTTGTCCCACAAAAAAAGTGTCAACCAGATTATAAACACTGGTCAACAACATTGATATGATTGTTGGAAAAGCCATGGCGCCTATCACGCGATGGACAGGCGCATGGGTTAGAAACTGATATTTTTCGTTCATGCTGTCACACCTTTCTTTGATGAAAATATCAACATAGTATCTATGTTTTTAGATTAGTGCAATTATACAATACAATAACGCAATTATAATGAATGATATTATGCAGAATATGCCCAAATTTTGCCTCAGATAGACTGTGGCATCACAATGATTGGCAATGTAGCAGGTGTCTGGATTGCAAAAATGCGCAATCTACTTCTACTCAAAAGCGGCTCTATTACAGAAAAAAACGTATCTTTGCATATATAAGTTGTGACAATGCACCACACACAATCTCATAACTCAGAAAAAACGACACATCCGTTGGCACAACATCGTGGTGAGATGGGATGAAAACAAGAGCGCAACGCTATGGATTGACAACAAGAAACGCCACAGCATCAGATGCAACAACCGCACCTTACACGGCGTCTCTTACCTGCATCTGCTTGGCGGACGCATCCCCGACAGCACCGGCGTGCTCATCGAGAAAGTATATGGCAAAAGCCTTTGATGCCCCGATATGGCACACGTATCGCTGAATCAAAACACAAAAACAAATTGACAATAACATAAAAGCAATGAAGAATATGAAAAGTTTTGCACCAAAACCATGGATGGTACCAATGCCAGTGCTCATCATTGGCACATATAACGAAAAGGGCGAAGCCAACGCCATGAATGCCGCTTGGGGCGGACAATGGGACGCTAATGAGATAATAATCTCAATGGGCTCTCACGCCACGACCGATAATCTGAAGCACGGTGGCGAGTTCACCGTTGCATTTGCCACCAAGCAAACCATGGTGGCATCTGACTTCGTGGGCATAGTCTCAGCAAAGAACGACCCTAAGAAAATGGAGAAAACCGGCTGGACCATCAAGAAGGCCACAAAGGTTAACGCCCCTGTATTCACTGATTTTCCACTGACCCTCGAATGCCGCATCAAGGAGAAATACGACGAGAGCGAAACTGGTTACTATCTCGTTGCCGAAATCGTAAACATTCTTGCTGATGAAAAATATTTGGCAGAAGACGGAAATCCCGACCTCACGAAGATGGACCTAATCGTCTACGATCCAATTCACCACGGCTACATACAGCTGGGCAACAGAGTGGGCAACGCATTCTCCGACGGCAAGGCTCTGAAATGAACACCATAGACTTAGCACTGCGTATAGCCACAAAGGCTCACGAAGGGCAACTCGACCGCGACGGCAATCCCGTAATCCTCCATCCGCTCACGGTGGGATTGATGGGACACACCGACGAAGAGAAGGCCACAGGCATCCTGCACGACGTAGTCGAAGACACCAACTACACCTTTGACGATCTGCTACGCGAAGGCATTCCCGTTGGTGTGGTGAATGCTCTTCGCCTGCTCACACACGACAAGGGCACTGACTATTTCGACTATGTTCAAAACATCATTGATTCGTGCAACCCCATCGCGCTTCAGGTGAAATACAACGACCTACAGCACAACTATTCCCGCGGAAAAGCCTATCCCGAATTGCAAGCGAAGCATGGCAAAGCGCTGAAAATGGTGAAGGCGGCCATCGACGAAAGTTCTAAGGTTGACATCTACCATGCGCCAGCCGACAAGGCTATCGAGGTGGGCATATTTGCCTGTGGCTGTTTCTGGGGCACGCAACACCAGTTTCAGAAACAACCAGGCGTGCTCAACACCTTGGTTGGCTACACCGGAGGCAACGAGGCTTTTCCTTCGTATACCGATGTGCGCAACCACAAAACGCACCATGTAGAGGCTGTGATTGTAGAATTCGACCCTGAGCAAGTCTCCTACGAAGACCTCTGCAAACTATTCTTCGAGATTCACGACCCAGCCCAAACCGACGGCGTTGGGCCTGACCTCGGACCGCAATATCGCAGTTGCCTATTCTACCGCAATGATGCGCAAAAAACCATCGCAGAAGGCGTGATGCAAACACTTCGCGACAAAGGATATGTGGTGAACACCTTGCTGCTGCCCGAAGAGCCATTCTACATTGGCGAAGCATATCACCAACGTTACTACGAAAAGACCGGCGGCGAGCCATATTGCCACTTGAGAACAAAGAAGTTTTAACATCCAATTCGGGAAAGAATTATGCAGATACTATTAGCAAATGCCAAAATAATGTACGACAAGGCTGAACGTAAGCCTATTTCCACACCTCTTTTTCAATCTGTTGCCAACTCTCTGGCTGCCGAAATGGCGAGAATGGATGTGGCAGACTTGGCTCAACAACTTGGTTGCAGCCACAACATCGCCGCTGACAACTGGAAACGCTATCGCGACTTCGCAATCGCCGACAAACTACCAGCGATACTTGCCTACAACGGTCAAGCTTACAAGCATCTTCAAGCAAACACCCTAAGCGACGCCACTCTCCTCTATGCACAAAAGCACCTGTGGATAACGTGCTTCCTCTACGGCTTACTGCGCCCCATGGACGGCATCGTGCCCTATCGCATGGAGCACACCGTAACACTCGAAGCGACCAACGACAAACCCATCAATCAATTTTGGCGCGACAATCTCACCGATGTGCTTATCGATAGCGTGAAAGCCGACGATGGCATTCTTATACACCTCTCTACAGCGGAATACGAACATCTTTTCGATTGGAAAAGGGTGTGCAACGAGGTGACGGTAATCCAACCCCTTTTCTATGTGCGCCAAAACAACGGCAAATTGAAGATGCAAGCCGTATGGGCAAAGTCTTGTCGTGGCGCTATGGTGAGGTTTATTCTTAACAACCAGATTCTAACGCCCGAGGGACTGAACACCTTCAGCCACGAGGGGTTTGAATACGCGCCACAATTAGGCGAACCTACATTCCCCCACTTCGTAAGAGAGCAACAATGAGCAATACCAAGCCGACTATTCATATTCAGCCCTACTATTCGCCATGCGGAGAGATTGTCTTGGCATCGGTGGGCGATGAATTGTGCCTATGCGATTGGAGCGGGATGCCTTGCGCCGAGCGCAACAAACGCCGACTTGCTCGATACATCAACGCTGATTTCAAGGCTGAAACCAACGCCATCTTAGAGGAGGCAAAGAGGCAGCTCGACGAGTATTTCGCAGGCACACGCCGAGTGTTCGACATACCGCTGCGCACCGTGGGAACCGACTTCCAGCAGCAAGTGTGGAACGCATTGCTCAGCATTCCATACGGCGAAACCCGGAGCTACAAGGAAATCGCCACAAGCATCGGCAAACCGCAAAGCATAAGAGCCGTGGCTGGAGCCATCGGAGCAAACGGCATCAGCATCCTCATTCCCTGCCACCGCGTAGTAGGCAGCAACCATTCCCTTACGGGATTTGCCGGAGGTCTGCAAGCTAAACAAGCACTATTAAATCTTGAGAAATCAACATAAGGCATCTACAAAAAACAGCCTTAGCGACATTTATGGCGGCTTTTCATCGTTTTAGTTTGGCATTTGAAAAATATTATATAAGTTTGTCGCAAAATAAACTCTAACTATAAAACTATGAATTGGAAAAAACTACAGAACGGTTCTGATATACGTGGTGTTGCCCTTGAAGGCATTGAAGGCGAACACGTCAACCTCACTCCTGCTGTGATTGAGACTATCGCTAAGGCTTTTGTGGCTTGGCTCAGAAAAACCTCTGGCGTAGGCACACCAACTATCGCAGTGGGTACTGATTGCCGCCTTTCGGGCAACGACATCAAGGCTGCCTTTGTAAAGGGCGCTGTGGAGGTAGGCGCAAACGTTGTGGATTGCGGTCTTGCATCTACCCCAGCAATGTTTATGACCACCATCAACGAGCAAACAAAGGCTACAGCTTCGGTTATGGTCACCGCAAGCCACCTTCCTTTCAACCGCAACGGTCTGAAATTCTTCACACCTAAGGGCGGACTCGACAGCAAGGACATCGCCACAATCTTGGCTATCGCCGAGAGTGGCGATTATGCATATTCTGGCACTCAAGGCAGCAACACAGCACTCGATTTTATGGCAATCTATTCGCGCCACATTGCCGACTACATCTGCGAGGGCGTGAATGCCGACGACTATGCTCATCCGCTTCAGGGCATGCACATCATCGTTGACGCAGGAAACGGCAACGGCGGATTTTTCGAAAAAATCCTTAGTTCGCTCGGCGCTAACACCGAGGGCAGCCAGTTTCTCACCCCCGACGGACATTTTCCTAACCATATTCCTAACCCTGAGGATAAAGCAGCCATGGCTTCGGTGTGCAAAGCAGTGGAAAGCAGCAATGCTGACCTTGGCGTGATTTTCGACACCGACGTTGACCGCTCGGCAATCATCGGCAAGAAAGGCGAACCAATCAACCGCAACGCGCTCATCGCGCTCATCGCATCGGTGATTCTTGAAGAGCACCCTGCAAGCACCATTGTCACCGACTCTGTCACTTCCGATGGTTTGACTGAGTTTATCAGCGAAAAGGGAGGCAAGCACCACCGCTTCCGCCGCGGCTACAAGAATGTTATCAACGAGGGGCTGCGCCTAAATGAGGCTGGAGAAGAATGCTGGTTGGCTATTGAGACATCGGGCCACGCTGCCTTGCGCGAAAACTATTTCCTCGACGACGGCGCTTACCTTGCCGCAAAACTCATTATACACGCAGCAAAACTCTTCAAACAAGGCAAGAGCATGCACGAAATCATCTCAACGCTCAAGCAACCAAAAGAAAGCAAGGAGATAAGAATCAAACTCACCGACCCCGACTTTAAGGCTTACGGAGCCAAGGTGCTCAACGACATGAAGGCTAAAGCTGCCGAAGTGCCAGGATGGAGCATCGTTGAACCAAACTACGAGGGTCTGCGCGTGAGCTGCGGCAATGCCGACGAAGACGGTTGGTGGCTACTGCGCATGTCGCTGCACGATCCTGTGATGCCTCTCAACATTGAGAGCAACGTGGACGGTGGTGTGGCAGTGATTGAAGGCAAACTGAAATCGCTCGGTCTAATCTGATAGCAAACAATAAGAATTCATTTTTTTTCGACTGCATCCCGTGTCTCCACACCTCGGATGCAGTCATTTTACAGTTATGAAACTCAACAAAATTCACCATGTGGCTGTGATTTGCTCCGATTATGAGCGTTCGAAGCAATTCTACACCGATGTGCTCGGCTTGGAAATCAAGAGCGAGCACTACCGCAAGAACCGCGACTCTTGGAAGGCCGACTGCTGGCTTGACGACAACTATGTTGTGGAGTTATTTTCCTTTCCCAACCCTCCTGCTCGCCAATCTTATCCCGAAGCAGCCGGACTACGCCATCTCGCCTTTGAGGTAGACGACATTGACGCTGCCGCTCAGTTTCTCGACGATAAAAACATCGTCCACGAGCCCATCCGTACCGACGAATACACTGGCAAACGCTTCGTGTTCTTCAGCGACCCCGACGCTCTGCCCTTAGAACTCTACGAAAAGTAGTAAACACCTTATATACGTTTCTTAAAAAATAAGAAAATATCGTAAAACAAGCGAATCTTAATTTTCAAACGATTACAAAATCAATATCTTTGTATCATAAGAATGATTAGAAGAATATACATATCGCTTGTTTTGGCTATAATTGCTATCACAACAGCACTTATATGCCAAACAAACCATATAACAGACATCCACGAGAACGAGGATTCTGTAGCTAATCTCACAACATCATCTATCATCGTCGCTGACGATGATACAGATGGTCAAGTGGTTTTCGACATTTTACAAGATCAAGATTCTCAGGCCTCCGCTTCTGCAAGAATACAGAAAACTCGACACATCAGCGGAGCAGATATCACAAAAAGCATCCGCCGCACATTCTCAAAGATGTGCTTCACCATCAATTCACACTCATATCGAGCCACAACAACCCGATGCAATGAGCCCCATTACATCTATCAACGAAATCTTCGTATTTAGATTATGATGTCTTTTCACCGTGACTGACAACATATCTACCTTGCGTTTTCGTAAACCCATGCGAGCAGAGACCCCGTGTTCTACCATGGTGAGAAAACGCAGGTTGAAATTTCAATTTTATATTTAATGGGCTTAATAATATTATATTTTTTAGGTGCACTGGCACTGTCATTTTTATGCTCCGTCCTTGAGGCGGTACTTCTTTCCACTCCTATGTCGTTTATCTCGATGAAGGAGAACCAAGGCAACAAAACTGCCACGTTGATGAAACAATATAAAAACAACGTCGACCGTCCGGTAGGCGCCATACTTTCACTCAACACCATAGCCCACACCATCGGCTCTGCCGGTGTTGGCGCAGAATCCATTAAACTCTTCGGAGAACAATACTTCGGGATTATCTCGGCAATTCTCACACTGCTGATATTAGTGCTATCTGAGATTATCCCTAAGACAATCGGTGCATCCTACTGGCGCACGCTTGCCATGTCGGCAACCAAGATTATCAGAGTGCTTATTTTCATCACCTACCCTCTGGTGCTGCTCTCAGAACTCATCACAAAAGTTTTCACCCCAAAGCAACATCAAATCTCCATAAGCCGCGACGAAGTGTCGGCAATGGTAGATGTAGGCACCACAGAAGGAATTTTCCGCGAATCGGAAAGCAAAATTATCAAAAGCTGCATCCATCTTGCCAAGGTGAAAGCCAGAGAGGTGATGACACCATCCATAGTGGTGCAATCGGCCAATATGCACCTTACTATCAAGGAGTTTTACGAACAGCAGGAATGGAATTTTTCTCGCATACCAGTATACGACAAAAACAAAGAATACATCACTGGATATGTTCTTAAGGATGTGGTGCTCAAGGCTCTATCCGACGACAAATTCCAAACAAGGCTCTCCGAACTAATGCGACCTATTTTATCTTTCAAAGAAGACGAATCGCTCTACCAGATATGGGAAAAGATGCTGCAACAGCGCGAACATATCTCAATCATTGTAGATGAATATGATTGCCTGCGTGGTGTAGTCACTATGGAAGATGTTATTGAGACAATGACCGGAGTAGAAATCGTGGACGAAGACGATGTGGCTGTAGACATGCAAGTTTTGGCCAAAGAGAAATCCCGCAAAATGAGGCAAGAGAAAGACTCACTTACGCAAAGCAAACAAAAGTAACTTAAGCATACCCCATCACTATAAACCAACAATCGGCAACTGAGAGATTCAGCTGCCGATTGTTTTTCGTTCTCCCATTCTGGACTTACTTCAGAGCACTCGCCCCCACGATATGCAACCATAGGCTACTTAACCATCACCTTGATGGCTTTGCCAGCCACGCGCACGATATACACGCCTGCCGATGGAGCGTTGACCGCCTCCACCGCTCCGCCGTAAACACACTTACCATCAAGCGAATACACCTGCATCGCAGTGCCTTCATCGGCGCCGTCCACGATTATTTGACCGCCATCAACGTATACCTTGATTGGATCTTCCTTATCGATAATTTCAACGCCCTCAGTGATATCTTTCTCCTCTATACTCTTGAATTGGCCCCAAATCTTATGCGATTTGTATTTTGACAAAGAACCCTTTGGGACATATAGTTTGGTGTTATTATACGAGGATATTGACACGAATCCACTATCCTCAACATCTGGAGGTGTTGCAGCCCAACACTCAATAAAATCCCAGACATTATTGCCGCAACGGAATGTTCTGCCACCAAGACTACGCATAGTGGTGGGTATCGTAATCGAATTGAGATTGCATAGATATATGAAATGTTCCGTTTTGATCTCTGTCACGCCCTCCGGAATGTCGAGGTGCGTTACTGGGTGGTTTATATCACCAATATAAAGGTTTGTGTTGTTATAACATATCGGCGAAGAGGCTTGCCAATAGCCAGAAACATTAGAGGTTGCAAAATTGGCCTGGCAGTATGTAGCCATATCTCGAATAATCACATGGCGTTCTATTCCACTTCCGGCAGAGAAAAATGCGGCTTCGCCAAATTCTTTCACCGATTTCCCGATAGTAATCTTGTTGAGATTGACGCACCATCTGAATGCATGCACTGCCACAGTTTTGCAATTGTCATTAATTACTACAGTATTCAGTGCTGTGCAGTTTTCAAACGCAGAATTGCCGATGAACAAAATACCATCAGGCAAGATTATTTCCGGGCCCAGTTTTTTACAGTCCTTAAAAAATCCTTGTCTAATGGATTTGTCGCCAGTAGACAATTTAACTGTTTTCAGCGAAGTACACCCTTCGAAAGTATTAAACCCCATCTTAACGACATAGTCAGGGAAAGAAAAACTTTCCAGTGACGTGCAGCCTTTAAAGACTGCCTGACTGAATTCTAATGGTGGATTATCGGTCTGTTGGAAAACCACTTCTTTTAGGTTTACACAGTCCATAAATGCCTCTGCCCCTATTCCTGAAACTCCATTTTTAACTACGATTTTCACAATTGCACTTTTGTTCCAAGGTACAGCTATCTTAGAATTGAAGTAGCCCATTTTACCACCATAGTTGTTACTTGGCGACCAGTCGCCGGTAAGGGTAAGCACGCCATTGTCATCAAGTTCCCATTTCACACAGGGATCGTCACACGAAACACCGCCGCAGTTACCACCAGTTTTTGCTAACATCATCACATTACAACACAGCAACGACAATACCATCACCGATGTTGAGAAAAGTAATCTTAGTTTCATAGTATTTATTATTTAAATTAAAACTGAAATTCATCGTAGGGGGCTTTCAAAAAAGCCTAAAAGAACTACCGTAACACATATTTAGTAGTAAAGTATTCATTGAGTTAAACATCCTCAATACCAGTACTCTTGCCAACAAAGATAACACAAAATCAAATAAACTTCCAATAGGGAAAAGAATTTTTTTGAAAATTTTTCAACCCCACATACCTACACATCGGCAGGCATCACTCTGCTGCCGATTTTTTGCTTCTCCCCAACAATTTGCTTGCGAATCTCAATTTTTTTTGCGAATATTGCATATAGGTTGTGTATGTGCCGATGGCCTATTTTTGAGGCGATAAGCGGCTCTGTATTTACAGAGTTTTGCACAAGATGTTTATAAACTATTTTTAACCCAATTCGGCCGTTAGGGCTTGGATGAGTTTCGGAATTTTAGAAGTGCAGATTTTATTTGCTTTTTAATGAGTAATAGCGAGCTATTGCGAATTAAAAACAAGCAAAAGATGCCTTATAAAAAACGAAAGGCTCCAAGCAGTAAAAAATAATTCACATTTACGGCCTAATGACCGATTTGGGTTTAAACAACAGAATATATCGGAATTATGAAAAAGATAGCATTAATCACAGGTGCTACAAGTGGCATTGGCGAAGCTTGCGCTCGCAAGTTTGCCGAGGGCGGCTACAACTTGATTCTCACTGCCCGTCGCGCAGAAAAATTGGATGAAATCAAAGCACAACTGGAGGCTGAAGGCACTCAGGTGAAGGTTTTAGCATTTGATGTGCGCTGTGCCGAGGCGGCTAAAGCGGCCATTGAATCGCTTGAGCCAGAATGGCAAAAAATAGATGTCCTTATCAACAACGCTGGCCTGGCATTGGGCCTTGAGAAGGAGTATGAGGGCAATATTGATGATTGGAGCACTATGATCGACACCAACATCAAGGGCCTTCTCACCATGACTCGCCTGATAGTGCCTGGTATGGTGGCACGAAACGAGGGTCACGTGATCAACGTTGGCAGCGTGGCTGGCGATGCAGCCTATGCCGGTGGCAACGTGTATTGCGCCACTAAGGCTGCCGTTAAGGCCATCACCGACGGTTTGCGCATCGATGTGGCTGAATCGGCTGTGCGTGTCACAAACCTCAAACCGGGACTCGTGGAAACCAACTTCAGCAACGTGCGCTTCCGCGGCGACAACGAGCGTGCCGACAATGTGTATCGCGGCATCACACCGCTCACTGGCGCCGACATTGCCGACGTGGCTTTCTATGCCGCTTCTGCGCCTAAGCACGTGCAGATTGCCGAAGTTCTAATTCTTGCCACTCATCAAGCAAATGGTAGCGTGATTCACCGCACAAAATAAGGCTACACATGATAAAACAGACTGAATTCTCGCTCTCAGCCAAGCGAAGAGGTTGCCACCTCGTGACGCACGAGATTATCGACAACCTGCCCAAGCCATTGCCAAAAATGGGTATGCTCAACCTGTTTGTGAAGCACACGTCGTGCGCACTCACCATCAACGAGAATGCCGACCCCGACGTGCGCTCCGACATGGACAAGATACTCAATCGCCTGGTGAAGAAAAACGAGCCGTATTACGACCATATGCTGGAAGGTGCCGACGACATGCCGGCCCACGCCAAGAGTTCGCTCTTCGGTGTGAGCATCACCATACCCATCACCAATGGACGGCTGAACCTGGGCACTTGGCAAGGCATCTACCTCTGCGAATTTCGCGACTACGGCGGCTCACGTAAAATCGTAGCCACAATCTACGAATAGCACTACTCAGCATCTCCTCTCCCGCGAGCCATCACACGCGGGGATCGGTTTCTGGAGTGATGTCCTTAAGTTTCTCGCTCTTCATAAACTGCATCGGTGTCATGCCCGTGTGCTGCTTGAAGTAGCGGCAGAAAAACGACAGGTCGTTGAAATTGTATTCCCAAGCAAGCAACTTCGCCGACGTGGTGCCCGAAGTGAGCGCTACCTTTAGTTGTAGCACCACATACTCGTTGATCAACGATTTCACAGTGCGCCCAGCCACCTTTTGCGCCACAATATTGAGATACTTGGGCGTAAAATGAAGTTTCTCGGCATAAAAAGCCACGTCGCGCGACTCCTTGAAATGCGTTTCAAGGCATATCATAAAACTATTGAAAATCTCTCTGGCACGTGGGCTACCCTCCTCGCTTCGCCGCTCCTGCGGATTGCGATACATATAATCATAAAACCCCACAAAAAACGCCTTCAACTGCAATAGCACAAGTTGGTCAAGGCAGATACACTCGGGCTGGTCGAAATATATCTTAAGCAACGATAACATGCCATTTATGATGTCTCTGACAATGGGCGACTCTGAGCGGCAACGATCGGAGCGCAATTGCGAATAGACCGTCTGCTCCATCTGCAGACTTGCCTCCCTCAGCAGCGAGGCACTATATTCAAGCACCTCCACCGCGAAATCATCGCTTCGCTCGGTTAGCACCACCATATCGTTTGGGAAAAGCGTTATCACAGCGCCATCGGTGAGTGTCCATGCCGAGAAATTCACGCGTATCACCGCACGACCTCGCCTGCAAATCATTATCATGCCGCCATTCACCACTCTGGCGTTCGACAACCATCCACTCAGGCTGCGCATGCACAGTGTCGCATCTCCTTTTCTCGCTATATTCACGCTTCCCAACATATCGTATATTCTATTATATACCGCAAATATCGCTATTTTATATCACATTTCGCCATATTTGTTCCCAAAAATACCATCGAAATAGATATATTTAAAACTATCCTTGAATTTAATCCCCGTAACTTTGCTTCGGGTTTAAACCCAATTCGGTCATTAGGGCTTGGATGGTTTTCGGATTTTTAGAAGAGCAGATTCTGATTGATTTTTAATGAGTAATAGCCAACTATTGCGAATTAAAAACAAGCTAAAGATGCCTTATAAAAAACGAAAGACGCCAAACGGATATGTGATACTTCTTCATGTAAAGGTTAAAAGTATCTTATTAATGAGGATTAATGAGGAAATTTTGTCATCAGCTTAATTATCTCACAAAAAGTTGCTAAATTTGCAATTTCTTGAAAGAAGTCTGTTTATGAGCGATGTCTTAACGAAAGAACAACGGCATCATTGTATGTCAAATGTTAAGAGCAAGAATACGAAACCAGAAATTCTGGTACGCAAATTCTTGTTTTCGCACGGCTATCGCTATAGGGTAAATAGGAAAGACTTACCGGGTAAACCAGACATTGTGCTTCCTAAATATAAGACGGTCGTTTTCATAAACGGGTGCTTTTGGCATGGTCATAAGAATTGCAAGTATGCAACAATCCCAGAGTCCAATCGTGAGTTTTGGCTCACTAAGATTACGGGTAATGTGAAACGCGACAAACAAACGCGTGAAAAACTAATCTCTATGGGGTGGTGCGTAATTGATATTTGGCAATGCCAGCTTAAAGCAAAAGAAAAGGAAACGACATTAAATAAACTGATTACATTTCTTCGGCAATGAATAATGATAGATTAACTTTCACCCTGATGGATATGGGCTACAAAAAAGCCGGACCTGTTCAAATTTATGATCAACGTACTTGCTACGAGGATGGAAATATTATACCATTCTCTGTGCAGTTAGCTATCGTAACCCATGCTTTAATGTTACAAGGCAAGCGTCACGGTGATATTTATCAAGCAAAGAGTTCTGAGTTGGTTGAAGCATGGACAACATCATTAGACATAACAAAAACTAAACTGGATTCGTCAATCGTAGCAGAACCCAGTGCTTTACAATATTCATTGTTTCAGGATGTGTTCAAAGCTCCCTTCTCTGGTCCTGAAAACCCAAAATTCACGTTCATTGATTTATTTGCCGGTATTGGCGGATTTAGAATGGCGTTGCAGAATCTGGGCGGACAGTGCGTTTTTTCTTCTGAATGGGATGCACAGGCGCAGAAAACATATTACGCCAACTATGGCGAGGTTCCGTTTGGTGATATAACTTCGGAATATACCAAAAAATATATTCCAGATGGATTCGACATTTTGTGTGCGGGGTTCCCGTGTCAGGCGTTCTCACTTGCCGGGAAACGTTTAGGATTTGAGGAAACCAGAGGGACCTTGTTTTTTGATGTGGCAGAAATATTACGTCGAAAACAGCCAAAAGCATTCTTCTTGGAGAATGTTAAGGGGTTGGCGATTCATGACAAAGGCAAAACTCTGAAGACTATCTTAAATACATTGGATGAAGTTGGCTACGTTGTCCCTGACCCCAAAATTGTGAATGCGATGTATTTCGACGTACCGCAGCACAGAGAACGCATATATATTGTTGGATTCAGAAAAGATCTTGGAATAACGAAAGAAGATTTTGAATACCCTGAGCAAAAAGAAGTAACCAAACACTTTATTGACATTCGGGAAAAAGATCCAGTGCCTTCTAAATACTATCTTTCGACAACCTATGTGAATACTCTTATTGCTCACAAAGAACGTCATGCAAGTAAGGGTAACGGATTTGGATATGAAATAATACCGGATGACGGTATTGCTAACGCAATTGTAGTCGGAGGCATGGGAAGGGAGAGAAATATTGTTATTGACAAACGTCAGACTGACCTTACTCCTACTACTCGAATTAAAGGAGAATACAACACTGATGGATGGCGTCGTATGACTCCACGCGAATGGGGGGCTTTACAAGGCTATCCTGTATATGATAACGGTGACGGGGCTCCCGTATTTCAGATACCGGTTGCAGATGCGTCAGCTTATAAACAATTTGGCAACTCTGTAGCCGTTCCCGCAATTCAAGCGACAGCATCACAACTACTAAAAGTTTTATCTGATAAAAAAATACTCTCCTTATAATATGGCAAACAAAGGTGAATGGAGCGAGATTTATGCGTTTTTCAAGTTGCTCGCTGACGGAAAATTGTATTGTGGTGACGGTCATCTGAATCGTTACGACGAGAAGTATTATCCGATATTGGAGATATTCAGGAATGATGCTCCCGACCGAAACGCCTACAAAGTACATTCAGCCAAGAAATCAATTCTTGTTGCTGGTGAAACAATCCATATCGAAATTCCACAAGAACGTTTTCGTATAGAGGCAACAAACCTATTGGACGCAATCAAGAAAATCGGTGGAGGAGAACACGAAGACACTGTGAAATTTATGCAGGAAATTGATTGTGGTCCAATCAAAGCCAAATCAACAGACAAGGCTGATATTCGCATTGTAATCCACAATCTTGCAACAGGTTCCAAGCCAGAACTTGGATATAGTATCAAGTCTAAACTTGGCGGTGATTCTACACTAATAAACTCGAATAAGGACGCATCTAATTTCATCTTCAAAGTTAACGGCATTAACGATGCGCAAATGAAACACATAAATTCATTGGAGAAATTCAAACAGAAGTTTGATTATATAAGAGAAGTCGGCGGGACTTGGAGATTTTCAAAAGTTTCGGGTGAAACTCTCAGAAATAATCTTACTATGCTTGATTTGGGCATGGCTCGTATCATCGCTGAATGTATGGAGAAATACTATACGGGGCAAGGAAGTGAAGTTTCAGTTGCAACCCAGAAAGTTGCGCAAGATGACTCCTTACACATCAATACTACGGAGGGACAGCCAATGTATGCGTACAAAATTAAGCAGTTCCTTTTAGCTTTCGCTCTCGGCATGACAGTGTCTTCTCCGTGGGATGGCTCTTTCAATGCCAATGGAGGGTATATTGTCGTAAAAGAAGACGGTGATGTAATATGTTACCATTTCTTCGACCGCAATGACCTCGAAGAGTACCTCTTCAATAATACCAAGTTTGATACACCCAGCACAACCCGCCATGAATTTGGCAATGTCTATAAAGAAAATAACAACTACTTTATCAAACTTAACCTACAGATTCGTTTTATAAAATAATTTAATAGCATATAAATATGATTATAAAGCGTATTATAGCACGAAATTATCGTACGTTAGAAAACGTGCAAATTGACTTATCTGGATACTATACTGCAATTAGTGGAAAGAACAATGCAGGAAAATCCAATATCATAAGAGCTCTAAGGACAGTCCTTAGCCCGTTCCATAGATTAAGACTTCGTGGAACTTCTATCTTTGGAAATAGTGGTATGGATTGGAAAGATGAAGTAACCAGTTGGAAGAAAGACAGCAAAGAGGAAATCTTTGTGTGTATTGAACTTGAAATTCACAAAGATTGTGATTCTTCAATATATAAGTTTTTTACAGAGTTTATTCTCAAAGACACCTCAGATTTTACTATATCAGAGGTTGAGATTTTAAAGGTAGAATATGCTCGGACACATAAAAACGAGACGACTTATTCAATACATCTTGGGGAAAAAGAGATATTCGATGATTTCCAAAAGAAGGAAGTGTTAAAACGTCTCAGAAATTCGGAGTGTTTAATTTTCCACAATTCTACCAACTATGATTTTAATCCATTTGAGGACAACATGGACAGAATTACCAATTTTATTAGTTCGTCAGATATGGACGCTATTAATAAGAAAAAAGAGGAGTTGGTAAAGATAGTCCAAAAGTCCCTTAAAAGTCATCAGGCCGAGTTAACTAAATTGCTTGGTAATTTGGAAGATAAATATGAGGTTAGCTTCTCGACTCCAGGTCTTAATTTCGAAAGAGAATCAATTGACATATCTCTTAAAGAGAAAGGGGCAGATGTTTCACTTGATGATTGGGGAAGTGGAACAAGAAATAGGACTATGATATTTCTTAGTATTCTGAACGCAAAGAGATTGCAGCAATCTCTATCAGAATCAGATAGAATATCACCTATAGTCGTTATAGAAGAACCAGAATGTTTTTTGCATCCTCAAGCGCAGGCTGAATTTGGCAGAATCTTACAGGATTTAGCGAATCAGTTTAAAATCCAGATTATTACCACAACACATAGTCCATATCTCTTAAGTTTTAAGTCGCCAGAGTCGAACATTCTCATTGACCGCAATACGAAACCTAAGAGTAAGGACACAGCATCGCACATTATAGACACTCATTCTGAAAAGTGGTATGAGCCATTTGCTGTTGCGTTGGGCATTAATCCTACAGATTTTGGTCCCATGAAAGATATTATTTTCAGCAATCATTCCAAAATACTTCTTGTTGAAGGTAGCATTGATAAAGAATATTTAGAATTTTTTCAAAATGCACGTCATGGAGAGAATGCATTATCTTCCGATATTGAAATATTCCCATATGATGGAGCTGATAATGTAAAGAATAATATTCTTATGAATTTTATCCGTAAGAAGTTTGACAAGGTTATTCTTACAGTTGATATCGACAGATTACAAGATGTCAAGAAAGCAGCAAATTCAATAGGATTTAAGGAGAATGTTGATTTCTTTCCCATCGGTAAAAATGAATCTGGTAAAAGATGCATAGAAGGTCTTGTACCTTCTTGTGCATATCAAACATTATCCAGTAAGGAACCCGAATTACTCCAGAAATTGGCGTTAAATGTTGGTCAAGAACAAAAGTCAGCCAAAAGCGAATTTAAAAGAAAATTATTAGAAGAGTTTATACAACTTCCAATATCACCAACTACTCATACAGATTTTTATAACTTGATAAAGAAAATCAACAAAGCCTTCAAATAGTTTAGATAGGAGGTGTATCAAAAAACTCGATTAAAATGTTGCCCACTTCTATAGTTGTCTATTAGAGTACTTTCTTAATATGAGTAATTTTGATACACCTTTTTGTTTAACATCAATGTGAATTGAGGGCATTGGATTACAACCTCATACCTCGTTTACGTTTCTTCTTCCTGCGAAGTATCTCCGCCATTTTCTGATTGGTTTCCGCATCGGCGGCATTGTATGAAGAACCGCCGTTCAGTAGTCCTAATGAACCGCTGAAAAACTCGCCATGTCCTGTGACGGACGGTGTTGGAGTATTCGCCTATCCCAACCCATTGCCTTTTGCAGATGATGCCAGTTCTATGTATTCCTCGCGTCTGTTGCGCTGCAATGCCGCGTCAATCTTGGAATAGCTGAAACGTCTGTCCACCTTGGAACCGTTGAAATGGTAGCCGTTCTTGGTAAATACTACGCCCTGTACCTCGTCCGTCTGCCCCTTGTGCTTGAAATGCACTTCCACTCCCTGACGTTTCAAGTTGGCGGCAAGCACGTTCCAGTTGCCGCACCTGCCGACCTCTGTTTTTATGATGTCGTAAAGCTCATACTTCGGGACATTCAGTAAATGTCCCCAAAAATAAGATGGCATATGAAGTGATTATGGTC
>CAJLWM010000008.1 GCA_905210415.1 uncultured Prevotellaceae bacterium | reverse complement strand
AAGACTTGGAATGATTTCCTTGCAAAGGAGATGCAAAAAGCGCCGCCAGAACTAACTCTTTTCGATTAGGGGGCTTACTTTTGAAAAAATAAACCCGAAGTCCAATTTCACAGGGCTTCGGGCAGGGTATTTATGCTCTTTGGAGTTTTACCGGACAGCAATAGATAAAAATACAGAAATGAAGTTGAAAAGAATTTTAATCGCCTCTATGATTCTTGTATTCCTCGCCGTGTCACAAACGGTGCTTGCCCAAGCATTCACAGTGCAAGGCAGAGTCGTTGACGAGAGCGGAGAGCCAATGATTGGAGTAGCTGTTATAAACAAAGACGGCAAAGCAATCGGCGTTACAGACGAAAACGGAAGATATTCAGTTGAGTTGAATTCACCTACTCGATTGAAATTCTCGTTTGTAGGAACCGAGACAATTACACTCGATGCACGAAAATCAATGCAAAAAGACATTGTCTTGCGACAATCATCCACAGCTCTTGAAGACGTGGTAGTGGTGGGATACGGCACACAAAAGAAAATAAACCTCACCGGCGCCGTGCAAAGCATCAGCAGCAAAGATATTTTGAGAGCCAATGTGTCGAACGGTTCTTCTGCCCTCCAAGGCATCGTGCCTGGACTTACCGCAGTGCAATCATCGGGACAACCTGGCAACGACCAAGCATCACTCAAACTCTGAGGCTTGGGTTCGCTCAACTCCTCAACTTCACCACTTATTCTCATTGATGGCGTAGAAGGTGATTTCAACAGAATCGACCTCAACAGCATCGAATCGATATCAGTGCTTAAGGATGCCGCCTCAGCGTCGATCTACGGTTCACGTGCATCAAACGGCGTAATCCTTATTACTACAAAGCGCGGCCTCGAAGGCAAGCCTACAGTAACATTCAACGGCTACTTGGGTCTCAACACCCCAACAACACTACCAGAGCCAGCAACGGCTATCGAATATATGCAAGCCGTGGACGTTGCTCTCCAAAACGCATTGCAACAACCACTTTACACCAACGTAATTGAAATATACAAAAACGGCGGCGTAGACCAAACCAACTATTACGACACCGATTGGCGCAAAGAAGTTATCAAAAGCTCTGCACTTGTGCAAAACTACTCTGTGGGCGTGAGTGGTGGTAGCGAGTTCCTTAAAGTCTTCGCATCGGCAGGCTACTACTTGCAAGACGGTTTGATAGACAACAATAAATTCTCTCGCACATCATTGCGATTGAATTCAGATATGAAAATCAACGATTGGGTGAAATTGGGTGTCGACGCCAGCGTGCGTCAAGCCAACGCCACATCGCCAGTTATGGATAGCGCTGCCAATATCATCGGCAAAGCGTTGACAATGACTCCTATCATGTCGGGCATCAACGCCGACGGAACATACGGATACGGCATCAACGGCACAAACCCTATAGCAATGGTGAGAACCGGTTGCACAACAAACAGCACTGCGCCAGAATACCTCATCAAGACATCGATGACTATCACCCCATTAAAGGGTCTTACCCTATACGCAGCATACACTTGGAAGCGCAACGATAGTGAGACAAACGCTTTCGTTAAGCCTTACGACACCTATGAGAACGGGACATTTAAAGGCTCGTTTCCTACAACAGGTTCATCAAAGTCGGAACAACGCACCAAGCAAGTGCGCAAGCAATATGACTTGACTGGCACATACGAAAACACCTTCGGCAAAAATTATCTGAAAGTGCTTATGGGTTTCCAATCAGAAGAGCTCAACTATTCATATCTGATTGCCGGACGCAAAAACTACTATTATGAAGGCTATGAAGACCTTAACAACGGTGATGCTGCAACGATGACAAACTCAAGCGCTCGTCACTCTTGGGCTATGCTATCATATCTATTCCGTGTGAACTATTCTTTCGACAACAAATACCTCTTTGAAGTCAACGGTCGCTACGACGGCACATCACGCTTCATTGGCAGCAATCGTTGGGGTTTCTTTCCTTCAGTATCTGCCGGATGGAGAATTTCGCAAGAGTCATTCTGGGAATCAGCAAAAGGCGTTATGGACAACTTCAAGCTTAGAGCTTCTTATGGTCTGCTAGGCAACCAAGCCATTAGCAGCTACTACCCATATTCTGCATCTATCGGTAGTGCTACAGGCTACGGATATTGGTTCGATAAAGAATTCTCGCCAGGTGTAGCACAAACTCAACTTGCTTACCCTAATATCACTTGGGAAAAATCGCACCAATTCGACATCGGTATCGACTACGCATTCTTAAAGAGCAGACTTAGCGGTAGCTTCGACTACTATGTACGTAATATCAAAAATATGCTACAGCAATTCCCCGTACCTTTGTTCGTAGGCATGTCTTCTCCATGGGAGAACGCAGGTTCGATGAGAAACAACGGTTGGGAATTATCAATCGCTTGGCAAGACAGAGTAGGCAACTTAGATTATTATATCAAAGGCAACATCTCTGATGTGAAAAACAAAGTAACCGACCTCTTCGGCAAAGAATACAAAGGCTCTACAACTCTCACCACCGAGGGCAAACCTTACGGATCGTGGTATGGATATGTAGCCGACGGATACTTCACATCGCGCGAAGAGATCGAGGGCTCGCCAGTATACGGCGGCAACAAAGCCAACGTGGCTCCTGGCGACATCAAATACAAAGACATCTCTGGTCCAGACGGCGTTCCAGACGGTAAAATCGATAGTTACGACCGTAAAATTATCGGCAACCCAACTCCTCGATATGAATTTGGCTTGACACTCGGTCTGCAATGGAAAGGCATCGACTTCTCAGCGTTTTTCCAAGGCGTAGGCAAGAAAGACGTCTACTATTCTGGTGCTGGTGCAAGAGCATTGTGTGGCAACTATACAATCTACAAATACCAGTTTGACTATTGGACTCCAGAGAACACCGACGCTAAGTTCCCTCGTCTGCTCGAAGACCCAAACGCAACCAACCCCAACAACATGATTTCATCATTCTGGGTGAAGAGCGGAGCATACTGCCGACTTAAGAACATCGTTATCGGATACACACTGCCTTCTGCAATCACAAAGCCTGCACATATCTCAAAGGTGAGATTCTATGCAAGCGCACAGAATTTGCTCACTCTGAAGAGCAATTTCTATGAAGGCTTCGACCCAGAGAGCAGCGTTAGCTCAGGAGCAAGTCTCTACCCTCTCAACAAGACATTCGTATTTGGCTTAAATGTTGAATTCTAAATATCAAAAAAGCAATGATTAAGACTATTTCAAAATATATTTTCATCTTCGCTGCAGCATTTGCAGCCGCTGGATGCTCCGACTTCCTCGACAAAGACAATCCAGCCTACGACAACGTTGGATTCTATAAGTCGGAGGCTGGATTGAAGGAAGGCGTGACAGGTGTTTACCAAAAGTTGTATTTCGATATGAACTGGGCTGTTCCAGCATGTATCGTGCTCGACCACTATACCGCCTACGGACTCGAACAAGATGAAAACAAGAGCATTGGCGCTGGCGGAGCGCTCAACCCCGACAATGCAAAGATTCAAGCGTTCTGGACTGGCGAATACGGCATCATCGCACGTGCCAACTCAGTGATTGCCGGAGCTGAACCTGTCATCGAAACAATTTCTGACAAGGCTAAGCAATACTATGCCGAAGCCCGTGTACTCCGCGCTTACGCATACTACAATCTGATTTCCGCTTTCGGCGATGTGCCATTTTTCACTGCCCCTGTCACCAGAGAACAGTATAAAGCCAGCCACACACCAAAGGGCGAAATCATAGAATATCTCACCAAGGACCTCAACGATGCT
Organism: uncultured Prevotellaceae bacterium; assembly: GCA_905210415.1. Classification (GTDB taxonomy): domain Bacteria; phylum Bacteroidota; class Bacteroidia; order Bacteroidales; family Muribaculaceae; genus SFTJ01. The sequence continues at coordinate 45,544 of CAJLWM010000008.1, read as the reverse complement.
GCCGATTTTCTTCCTTGGACAGCAACCGAGCGCGGACGTATAGACAAATCCGTTGCCTACGGCCTTATCTCACGCATCTGCTTGTTTGCCGGAAGCTTCAACGTTGACAGCAAAGGACAAGATTATTTCCGTCAAGCAGCCGAAGCAGCATCTAAAGTGATGGGGAAACGTCACCTTGCAAATGATTTCAACGACTTGTTCAACCTTACTGGCCAAGCAAAAAGCGACGTGAGAGACGAGTGTCTATGGGAACTGATGTATTCCACTTCTGGCTCTAAAAAACTGCACACCGTGGGCTATGGTCACTCATCGCGCAACTATGGTTCTTCTGTGCGTTTTCCAAGCAGCCTTATCGTTGACACATATGAATGCATCGACGGCAAGCGCATCGACGAGTCGCCTCTCTACGACCCAAAACACCCAACCATGAATCGCGACCCACGTTTCAAGGCCACTCTTGCCGGACACATGGATACCGTCAACTACACCAACACAGATGGCAGCAATCCTTTGAAATGCATTCTCAACATCTATGATGCCAAGACAAGATTCTATCCTCGCCGCAACAAGTGGTATAACGCCAACAATGTTGACGTGACAGGCACAAGCCCTTCTCTTGTAAACAACGGCGTAGGTTATGTATGGCGCAAATATGCAAACGAAACCGCTGAACAATTGATGAGCTCTTCTACCAACCTCATCCTTATGCGCTATGCCGAAATCTTGCTCAACTATGCCGAAGCGAAGATTGAACTCGGAGAATTAGACGAAACCGTATACACAGCAATCAACGAATTGCGCCATCGTGCCGGAATGCCCAATGTTTCTGACGACAGAATCGGCAATGTTGACAAAATGAAACAATTGGTGCGCCGCGAACGTAAAGTGGAATTTGCACTTGAAGGTCTGTTATTCGTCGACGTGCGCCGTTGGGGCATTGGCGACTTGATCAACGGACAACCTTCTTACGGACAACCATTGCCAGAGATTCGCTATGAGGGTCTCTCAGAAACCGACATTCCTAACTTTAAGACCTCTGCCCGCAGCGACCTCAACGACGTTCCTTCATACGAAGCATACAAAGAGAAACTGCGCGTACGCGACAAAAACAGATTCTGGGCTCCTCGATTCACATGGTGGCCAATTCCTCGCCTTGAAACCGACCGCGACCCGAACCTTACCAATCCTGACTATTAATACTAAACAACCATGACATACAAACTTGTCATATCAGCTATCATAGCATCGTCACTATCGACACTGCCAGCCATTGCCAAGACCACTGTGACCAAAGGTGACGGAATCATCCGCATCGCCAACCAACATGTCGCTATGGAATTTGCCGACAAAGGCTCTTTCGACATCGTTTCGATGAAATGCGCAGGCACTGAAATGGTGAAAACGGGCGACAACAGCCAGCCTTGGAGCTTGACGTACCTCGGAGAACAGGGCGAAACTCCTACTATCGAACCTCGCTATGCCGTATATAACGGCTGGCGAGAAGAAGATAGCGACACAGCAAAAACCATTGTATTCACATGGCACACCCGCCTCAAATATGATGGCAACAACTATTCTGTGGAGATGCGTGTGTCGTTGGGCGACAATTCCGACCTTGTGCGTTGGGACCTATCGGCCAACGTGCCTCAAAATTGGACTATAACCAATTTCGTTTTCCCCAGCATCGCCATAGACTCTCCTATTGCTGGCAAAGTAATCACACCTGGCGGATGGGGAAATGAATACGAACTGAAAAAGAATGGCGACTACGAAGCCAACTACCCATCATGGAACGCATCAATGCAGATGATTATGCTCGACTCTAAGAAGGGCACATTCTATTTTTCGCCAGAAGACCGTAATGCTTGCGGCAAAATGATGCGCATCAGAGAGAAAGACGGAGCTGTAAGCTTCCGCACCGAAGTGGCTGCATCATACGGCTGGACCGATAAAACGACACACCGATTCAATGTGCCTTGGACAACAGTCACTGGCGCCATTGCCGGCAGTTGGAGCGAGGCTGCAGTGAAGTGGTATCGCCCATTTGCGCTCACCACTCCGTGGGGCAATAAGACACTAAAAGAACGCAACATACCAGAATGGCTGGAGAAGAAAGACTTGTGGATGCGCGCCAAATATCTTGGCGACACCACCGTGATAGCCGTAAACAAAGCCATCGACTATTTCGGCGGCAGCATCTGCTTCCACTGGTATTTCTGGCATCACCATAGCTACGATTCTCACTATCCCGACTATTTCCCGGCAAACCCTAAATTCGAGCCTATCGTACAACAGGTGAGAAAACGCGGATGCCAAGTGCTTCCATACATCAACGGACGCCTTTGGGATCCAGGCACAGAGAGTTATATCGCCCGCAACGGCAAAGAAGCCTCTTGCCGACGCCCCGATGGTGCACTCTACACCGAAGTGTATCCTACTTCAATTGTTCCTAACACCGTCACCTGTCCGTCTTCGCCAATTTGGAAAAACATAATTCTCGAACTGGCCGACAGCATTCAAGACCGTCTGCACACCAATGGTCTTTACATCGACCAAGTGGCAGCCGCTGCGCCCTACCCTTGCTATGCCAGCAACCACAATCACCCTGCTGGAGGTGGCGAATTCTGGTATCATTCTTACCGCGACATGATGACCGAATTGCGCGAAAAGCATTTGCGTAAAGACAACATCGTGTTTTCTGAAGAAAATGCCGAATGCTACATACCTTGCTTCGACATCCTTTTGACAGTGAACACGCCGCACAACCCAGAGTGCCGCATCGTTCCACTATTCCCTCTGATTTATTCAGACCGTGTGCTGACATGCGCCTATACCTATTCGCCTTACACCGACGTTACAAAAGGCGAATTCCGCTACCAAAACATGCAATGTTTCCTCTATGGATCGCAACTTGGATGGGTAGACCCACGCTTGCTATGGGTGAACGAGAAGTCGGAATATGAGGCAGTGTTCCTACGCAACCTCACAAATCTGCGCAAGAAGCAGCACGATGTGTTCACCGGCGGACGCTACATTTCGGAAGTAATCCCTACTGGCGATAATCCTATAGTGGATGTCCACACATTTGGCAAAGACTATGTTGTGAAAGGCGCCATCTGGGAAAGTCCTAAAGGAAAACGTGTGATGTATGTTGTAAACAGCGACAGCGTGCAACACACTGTGACATTGCCTAACGGACAAACTTTGACAATCGAACCAATTACTGGCATTAGAATAAACTTATAGCAATGAGAACTATCACATTTGCAATATTAATATCTTTATCTTCAGCAGTCTTTGCCCAAACATCCTCAAAATGGACGGTGTTGGGCAAGGAATATGCTGTAGACACGCTGAAACATTGCCAAATAGGCCCTGGCACAACCCTTACCATAGTGGATCTGACAGGACCAAACAAGCAACGCGTGTTCTACACCACCACTGATCTCACCAATCCAATCGTGGAGATAAAGACCATTTGCGGCAAAAATAATCTGAAGAGCAATCTCACAATTCCGCAAATGATAGAAAACAACGGCGACAAAGCAAATGAATACTTTGTCGGAGTGAATGCCGACCTATTTTCTGCCAACGGACCTATCGGCACCACCGTGGTAGGCTCAGAGATATTCAAAACTGCCCGCACCACCACAGGATGGTATTCCGTAGGAGCTGATGCCAGCAAGAAACTGCACTACGGACAATTCTACACAACCTTCAAACTTACATCAGCCACCGCAGGGCAAATGTCGGCAAAAAGCGTTAATACGCCACGCGAGTCAAACGACTTCGTTATCTACACCGACAAATACGGCACTTCTACAGGCACCAAGTCATCTGGCGTAGAAGTGGCTGCAGTAGCCATCGACGGAGGACTCTCTGCTTATGGCACATCACGATTCCGAATCACAAGTCAGCCACAGACCAACGTTGGAAACATGGCAATTCCAGCAAACGGCATCGTTTTCTCTGCCAACGCATCATGGTATATGGAACCTCTGCAAAAACTGCAGATTGGCGACATTGTAGAAATAACACCTACATTCACCATCAATGGTAAAGTAGTAGACCAAATCACAGAGATGAGCGGAGGTTGCCCGATGATTCTGCAAGACGGACAAATTCTCGACACCGATAAAGTGCTTGACCATCTCTCATACCGACGCCCTCGCACAGCCATTGGCACAGACAAATCAGGCAATAAAATGACCTTGATGGTTGTTGACGGCGACAAGTTTAATTCCAGCATCTCCGACGGTGTTACATCAAAAGAATTGGCTGGAATGATGCTGATGGCAGGATGCAACAATGCACTGAATTTTGACGGAGGCGGCTCTTCTACAATCTATTCAGAAATTCTCGGCACACTCAATCGCCCAAGCGACGGCAGTCTGCGAAAAGTGAGAAACGGATGGTTTCTGACAGCACACAAAACAACCGACACCGACGTAGCGACAATTGCTTTTTCCGACTATGCAAAAAACATAAATGTCAGTGAGGCCTACCAACCAATAGTCTACGGATATAACAACAAAGGTTATCTCATCAACGTCAATCTTTCTGATTGTCTGTTGTCGTGCACACCAAGCAACGGCGTGGAGATTTCCGGCAATACGGCCACATTTAACGCAGCAGGCATCTACAACTTAGAAGCCACTTACGGATCTGCAACGACATCAATGACCATAAACGTTAGCGATAAAGCAGGGATATCAGCCATCGCAGGCGATGAACTAAGCATCAGATGTCTTGACTCCGAAGTAGAGGTATCAATGCCCTACGAATCAGAGGTGCGCCTGTTAAACAGTATGGGAGTGTGCCTGAAAACAGAAAAATTCATCATCGGCATCAACCACCTCACCACATCAGGACTAACCCCAGGGCTATACTTTATAGCAACAGAAAAAGAAATCATAAAAATTATAATCAAATAACTATTTCTATAACTAATTAAAACAAAACAAAATGAGAACAAATATACTCTTTGGTGCAGCATTAATCGCCAGCTTAGCGATATCTGCCCCTGCAGCAAATGCAAAATCATCGATGGACCACAATCTAAAATGTCTCTGGATGAACACCGACGTGGCTCCACTCCACACCTCTGCACGTCAGGGCGTGGCTGTAAACGGCAAATTCTATCTTCAAAACAAAGACACTCAGAAAATCGAAATCTGGGATCAAACAGGAAAGATAGGAGAACTTGAATCAGGCAAAGGCACCAACATCACTCGCGACGATGCCGGCAACATCATTGTACGCACAGGCGAATTCAACACAAACTATAGCGTAAACAAGGGCGTGAGAATCATCTCTACAACAGGCGAAGTTAAAGATTTTGATATAGCAGGTATTCCTGGTGGACGTGCCGACTTTTGGGGACACGTTTCTGGCAATGTAATGTCGAAAGAAGGTGGCATACTCTATATGGGAACAATGTGGCAAGCAAAGATGATTGAAGTGCCAATGAAAAACGGTGCTCAAGATGTAGAAAACACATTCCCTTACACCTTCGTTCCTAACACTGCTGTGAAAGTTGATGGCACATTCTCAACAACACACCTTATCAGCTGCTATGGATTCGACAAAACTTCTATCGCTCTTTTGTCACCACACGCCAATAAGACTAACACTACTTCAGGTAACGGAAATTCTATCTACCGTCTCACTCTTGACGAAGACGACAACTGGGTTCCATCTGGATTCTATGTAACACCTAACCACAATGGTTGCACAGGCTTTGAGATTTTCCAACTAAACGGCAAGGAATACATTGTATACTCTACTGGCTCAAACAATGCCGACGGATTCTCTGTTGCCAAGCTTCAAGTTAAGGAAACACCAGCCAACGAAGACACCGATAAAAATGTTCGCATTTCTACAAAATATGCCAAAATGAAGGAAGACGGTTCTGACGTGCTTTTCAAGAACAATGCATTCTACGGAAACCATTTCACAGTAGAACCAGCAACAGAAAACTCTGTATACATCTATCAATACGTGCCTAACGCTTACATCGCTAAGTATGAACTCACAATCGAAAACTCTGCAGTTGAAAGCATCGAGGCCGATAATGATGTAGTTGTGTTCGGCGGTGAAAGCAAGATCATTATCGAAAGCGAAAAACTTGCATACGTTTACAACACAGCAGGTGCACTTGTTGCAACTGGTAAGGGCACCATCAACTGCGCTAACGGCATTTACATCGTAAAAGTAGGCAACAAAACAACTAAGGTTGTCGTTAAATAAATATAGACATACTTAAATAACCAATGGGAAAGACGCATTCTTATGGTTCTCATATGCGCCTTTCCCATTTTTTAAAAAGCCATTATATGACAAAACGATTTCTTTCTGCAGTCCTATTGACTCTCGTTGTCTTCTCTCTCAATGCAACAGAGATAATCACCAAACACAATATAGATGCCATAGTCGCAAAAATGTCTTTGGAACAAAAGGCAAGACTGCTTGTAGGCTCTGAAGGAAAAAACAGCGGAATAAGCCACATTGTTCCCGGTGCTGCCGGTTGGACTTACGAGATACCCAATCTCGGCGTGCCATCAATAAACTTAGCCGACGGTCCTGTGGGCGTGCGCATCAACCCGATACCGTCGCAAGACGTAAAGACCGAATACGACAGTCAAGGTCTTCCTATAGCATCCACTTCTATCAGCAGAGCCGCAGCAGGGACTAACCGCTCGTTCTGCACTTGCTTTTCATCCACAACCGCTCTTGCAGCAACTTGGGACATCAACGCAGCTGCATTGCAAGGCAAATGTATGGCCAACGAAGCAAAAGCCTATGGCGTTGACATAGTCCTTGCGCCAGGCATCAACATTATGCGCAACCCTCTTTGTGGTCGAAACTTTGAATATTATTCAGAAGACCCACTGCTGTCAGGCAAACTTGCTGCTTCCCTGATACGCGCCATTCAACAAAACGAAATTGGCACAAGCCTAAAGCACTTTGTAGCCAACAACCAACAAACAGGTAAAAAAGTAAACGATGCGCGCATCTCACAACGCGCACTACGAGAAATATATCTACGTGCATTTGAAATCTGCGTCAAGGAGTCAAAACCGTGGACAGTAATGGGCTCTTACAACAAGATTGCCGGACAATTCACCCAAACAAGCATGGAATTGATGCAGCGACTGCTACGCGATGAATGGGGATACAACGGACTTGTGCTCACTGATTGGACCGTTCGACGTCCAACAGTAGACCTCATAAATGCACAATGCAGCCTAATTATGCCAGGCGACGAAGAAATTGTAACTGAAATCATCGACGCAGTCAACAACGGCAAACTAACTATTGAGGCCGTTGACGCTTGCGTAAAAGACGTGCTCAACATAGTTGCAAAATCAATCACCGCAAAAGGTTGGCAAGCAAGCCATCCTGACATGAAATACAACGCCGAGGCTTCGCGAAAAATCGCCACAGAGTCTATGGTGCTGCTCAAAAATGAAAATCAAGCACTCCCTTTGAAACAGGGCGCAAAGATTGCCCTATTCGGAGTCACAGCATATAAATCAATTGCCGGCGGCACAGGCTCGTCAAATGTCAATAAACCATATATCATCGATATTTCCACAGGCCTGGATAAAGCGGGATATACTATCAGTAGACGATTGGCAGAAATCTATAACAAATATGCAGATTTCAGAGCCGCCTTCGATGATAAATTTCCCAACTGCCCTGATTGGCAGAAAATATCATACCACCGCACTATCGCTCCAGAGATGGATTTGACTGGCAAAGAGCACCTGATTTCTGAAGAATTGGGTAAAAGCGATGTTGCAGTGGTAGTGCTGGGACGCGGATCTGGAGAAACCTCCGACAGACACATCGAAAACGACTTCAATCTTACTGCTGAAGAGACTGCGATGCTCAACAAAGTAGGCGCCGAATGCCGTAAACAAGGCAAAAAAATGATTGTTGTAATGAATGTCTGCGGCGTGATGGAAACCGACTCTTGGAAATGGAATGCCGATGGAATTCTTATGGCTTGGTTCCCTGGACAAGAATGCGGCTACGCAGTTGCCGATGTTATTTCGGGTAAGGTGTGTCCTTCCGGCAGATTGCCAATGACATTCCCAATAAAATATTCCGACATTCCATCGTCAAAAAACTACCCTTACGTAGGACAAACCGAAGGGAAGAACTTTGACTACACAAATTATGAAGAAGACATTTGGGTAGGATACCGCTATTTCTCAACTGCTCATCGTGGAGTTTCATATCCTTTCGGCTACGGACTCAGCTATACAAGCTTCTCTTACTCAAAGCCTAAAATCACCCGATCAGGCGAGGTATACACAATCTCAGCAACAGTAAAAAACACCGGAAGCGTTTCAGGCCGAGAGGTAGTACAATTATACGTAAAAGCTCCTACAGAAGCCAACATCCCTGTGAAGCCAGAGGCAGAACTAAAAGCCTTTGCTAAGACCAATCTTCTTGCTCCAGGCGAAAGCGAGACCGTAAAACTTACGTTCAGCCTACGCGACCTTGCCTCTTTCGATGAATCGGCATCGGCATGGTCAATAGCAAAAGGCTCCTACATCGTCCAACTTAGAAAATCGGCAGATTCAAGCACCACCATTTGCTCTTCGGCCTTCAAAGTCAACAAAAGCAAGCAATGGAAAGTTTCAAACATTCTGGCTCCTGTGGAACCAGTCAACGTGATGAAATGCGATACCATGCAGCAATACCCGAAGAACAAAATCCGCGACTTGGCTTTGATATATCAAGGTGGGGCAAAACGCATCGACTGGACCGAAGAACAACTATTGCCATACGTAACCCACAAGTTTGCCGACGGACACCGCGACTGGTTTTTCGACGGATTTCTTTTCCTTGATTTCGACGACGGGAATGGACACACTTTCATTCCTCGATATGGCGTACAAAATGCCAGAAAGCAGGAATGGATTTGGTATCTCAACCGACTGTTTGAGCAAGGCAAGTCGCTTGACGCTCTCGACAAATGCATTGGCAAAATGATTGACTCTATCGGGACTCCAGACTTCAAGCACAAGGTGTTGCTCACAATCCCTACACCCATAGAAGGACAAACCAATTGGGGACAACTTGGCGACAGAACATTGATTTTCGACAACTACAGCGACCGCTCAGCTGCAGCAATTTGGTTTATCGATCAATTGGTGGAGCATTTCAACGCAGCCGGATATAAGAATATCGAACTCTCTGGTCTTTATTGGGTAGACGAAGATATCTGCCACACCAAAGATTTGGTGAAGCACATCGCTCCGGCTGTTCACGCGAAAGGGCTTGAATTTGTTTGGATTCCATACTATAAGGCTCGCGGATACGACAAATGGCAAGAATTAGGATTTGATTTTACATACTATCAGCCAAATCACTTTTTCGATAAGTCAATTCCAGATTCTCGCCTTGACGATGCCTGCGAAGAAGCGTTAAGCCTGGGTATGGCCATGGAATTTGAGTGCGACTCTAAAGCGCTTTTCAATGCCGACGATTCTTCCTACTCACGTATGCAGGCATATATCGACGCATTCCGCCGCCATAACGTGTTCTCCACCTCATCAATCGCGTACTATACTGGCAGTAAGGCGCTAATAGATATGATAAATAATCCATGCGCCGAGAATCAAGCGATTATCGACGAATTGGCAAAAATAATCGTAGACCGTCGCAAGAACAAGAACCTTGATGTTAAATAGACATGTATAAATTCATTTTTACAATACTTTTAGCACTATCAATTACCCCTTCCAAAGCTATGAGAGTGGCTTTGGATGGGGAATTTTTATCAATCGAATCGCACATTGATGAAAACCACAGCATTAGATATGAGTTCAGTCGGTGCATGGCAAACCATATATACACATTCAGCCGTGTACTTGTCGATTCCATCACTGTAAACGAGGCCACAAGCGACAACATCGGACCGTTTTTAATCGAAGGCAAGGGCTGGACTGGCGGTAACCATCTACTCCCTGATGGCTCTCCTTCTGCCAAAACTGATAGTATCTCCATCTATACAGGAAATGGGGAAAAACTGAGTAGCGGCTTTTGCGGAGAAGCAGAGTGTATAACCATCCGCGTAGTCAACACTCTACTCAACCCATTAAATCCCGACAAAATATTCTGCACGGAAACAATATGCTACACAGTCTGTGGCAACAGCATACAAGTGAACGCCTCTCATAAATATCTCAACAGCGAACTGCTCACAATCAGCCGATACTACGGCATGCAGTCAATGATGATTGGTGAAACAGAGATTCTTACCCCCGGCGGCAAATACTCTCGTTGGACTCCTATAGATTCCGTTGACAGATTCACTCACCGATCTGCACCTCGTTTTCGCCAATTCATCGAAAAGTCGAGAGTATGCTATGCAGCTGCCTATATGACCACCAAAGGCATCGGCGATCGCCATCTGGTTACCCCCGATGATTTTGTATTCATTGGCAAGTCGTGGAGCAAGTCGTATCACAAACTCATCGGCAACGCTTCGGTGAAATGCGGCGATACTACGCAGTGGGAAGGAATATACACCTGGTTTATCAAACCAATCAACCCCAACCCTAAACGCTTTTCTTATCAAGGCTATCAGAACGGTCAACGTGTAATCTTCCGCCACAAAAATAAGTTTAACTCAAATTCACAAACCTCAAACGGACATTAGGGGATTATTCGGCGCCGCAGAGTTTCAAGTATTTTCTTGCTTCATCGCCTCCCATCTGCTCCGATAAAGCTTCTTGGAGATTCTTATAGATAGTGCTGAAGCGTTTCAGAATCTGTGGTTGCTGCTCGGGATGATAGGTCATGCGCAATGGCGCCGATTCGAGATAGCCAATACGTTCGGTATACACCATCTGGCAATCGGCTTGCTTATAGTGGGCCAACGCTGAGCGGAATCTGCTCATTTCGCCTTTCATTCCAAGTGTGAGCGATAGCATATTCTCAGCATTCGGCAATGTGATTGTCACCTTCGCGCCCGCAGCGCAGTCTACATTGCCACAATCTATCGTTGTCTCCAGATTGTTGCCGTCGTAGGCATAGACTACCTTCTTGCCATTAACCACCACTGAGAGCGGCGCATATTCGCATGGCAATGCCACCTTGTAGTGGCGCTGCTGTGGCATGTCGGCATATTTGCCAGTGCGTGCGCCTATCGTCACATTTATCACATCGCCAGTGCGAGTATATGATAGCGGAGTCACGGCATATTCGCTCGCATAGGCAGCATCTTCGCCATTATCCTCATACATACTGAATTTGCCCTCATTTCCGCCAGGGAACAAGCGAACAATCACCGATTGCTGTGTGCCCGACAGATTATTCACTTTATCGAAATACGGCAGAATGCTTCCTGCCTTCACATACACCGGATATTCGTCGATTGTGAATCGGCGAGTGTAAGTAGCGTTACCGCTTAGCATCGTGCCTGTTTCATACTCCAACCATTCACCTTCAGGCAGCCACACCTTCACAGAAGAAAATGCATCGCCATCGGCTATCGGCGAGGTTATCGGAGCTATGAGCATATTGTCGCCAAACATATATTGGCTTTTTTGCTCGTATGCCTCGGCATTTTCAGGGTAATCATAATACATCGGTCGGCAAAGCGAAACACCAGTTTCATACGTCGCTCTTGCCATCGTATAGATATATGGCACAAGCGCATATCTGCCCTTTATCACATCGGTGAGTCGCTGCTGCACAGGCTTGTCAAATGCCCAGGGCTCCTTGTTGAGCGCAGGGTCTTTGGTACTATGTGAGCGCAGAATAGGCAGATACTTGCCCATCTGCATGGCGCGAGTGTAGAGCTGCGCATCTACCGGCGTACCGAATTTCTTCGACATGTGTCCGCCGATGTCATGGCTCCAATAGCCATACAGCACATTAGATGCAGTGCTATTGAAATATGGCAAATATTCAAGGCTATTCCATGTGATATAGGCATCGCCAGAGAAGCCTATCTGATAGCGATGATTGCCCAATCCTCCCCAACGGTGATAAAGCATAGGGCGCTTCTTGCCTAAGCGTTGCATATCAGAAAACCAGATATAATTACACCAGAAAGTATTGTTCAATTCTGGCACTTTCTTATCGAATAGCCATTGCTGCCAGTCAAGCCACCAGAAATCCACACCTTCTTCCATATATGGATGCAGATAGGTGTCGAATAGCGCCTTAACATAGCGTTTGTCGCTACCCAGAAACTCCAAAGCATTGCCACTCTCATCACCACAGCGACGAGCAAACTCGGCATAGCGTTTCTCATAGGGGCGAACACCTTGTGCCGGATGCAGATTCATAGTGGTCTTAACACCCGAATCATCAAGGAATTTCAAGAATTGCTTATAGTCGGGAAACAGACGCTCATTCCAATCCCAACCGGTCCAACCGCCACCAGCCTCTTCAGAAATCGGGTGCCAATCCATATCCACCACAAGCACATCGAGTGGAATATCGAGGCTCTTGAAATTGCCTATCAGATCGCGGAAATCTTGGTCGGAATAACTCCAATAGCGGCTCCACCAATAGCCAAACGCATAGCGCGGAGGCATAGGCACATTGCCCGATATGCGAGTAAAACTCTTCAGCGCCTGCTTATAGTTGTGTCCATACATCATCAAATACCAGTCTTGCGCACCTTCGGCACTTTCGCGCTTAGTCACCCACTCCCAATCAGGGTCGTTGTCGAAAAGCAAGCTTTTAGAGTCGTCTATCAGCGTCCATCCGTCGGTGGCAAGCAAACCATCCTCAATAGGCATCGGTTTGCCGTCATGTATATATCCGTCGTAGCCATCAAGCGTGCGATAAGTGCCCTTTAGATTGCCCTTTTGCACAGCACCAGGCTTCCAAGCCACCTTCCTGCCGATGGCCTTGGCATTGCCCACAACCTTCAGGTTTTCTCTCGTGAATGCGCCGCTACCGCACTTATAGGTAAGCACCATCTTATCGGTGGTGATAGTCAGCCGTTTCCCACTCAAGCGCTTAGTGTGCTTCACACTACCCTGCTCACGCACCACAGCCACAAAACTTTTGTTGTCCACAAACTTGCCATCAGGCGCATATTCCATTCTCACAGTGGCATCATCCACCAGCGTGAATCGCACCGTGGCATCGCTATATACCACCTCGGCACGGCCTACAAGCACACAAGCCCCCACCGCTGCTACAAGCATCATCAGTTTTCTCATAATATATTTGTTTGGTTTAGTTTTCTGATGTGTAAAATTACAAATTCTCCGAAAAAAGCGCAATGCCATTGCGCATTTATGTGGCTTGTGTAAAACAATTGTAATGTATTTGTAAAGTATTTTTGATACCCGAAAAAGGGGCTGCGCCAATGGCACAGCCCCCGAACCAGGTTTTTACCTTAATTATACACCTATATACATGGCAGTCAGATGCCTGCCACGCACTTTATCTTTTTGCTCATCGCAAAATCACCTTTTCAACCTTCTTGCCTTGACGCTTAATAAACACCCCATTTTCAGGATTGTTCACCTTCACGCCTTGGAGGTTGAAGTATTCTACAGGAGTATTGTCATCGTCAATAGTGATATCGCTGATGCCACTCACCTTGCGAGTCACGGTCTGCATAGCAGGAGTTTCCTTACGGTTGTCGGTTGTAGGGATAGTGAATACGCCAAGATAGTGACCAGCAGCCACAAGGTTGCCAGCGTAGTCAAACGCCATCTGCTCGATGCACTTACCGTTGGTGTTACGGCGAGAAGCCACACCAATCTCATGATTAAAGCTGTAGCGAGGAGTAATTGTAGGAGTATTTTCCTTCCAAGTCACATCGAAGAATTGCAATAAGCCACCCTCGTCGTTCACACAAAGAGTAGCGCCATCCGCGCTAACAGCAATACCACTACCAGCAGCACCTGCCAACAAATAAGCATTTTCATCACGACCTTGATTGAATGTGATATTGCCCTCGTAGTCTACAAATAGCAATGCTGGAGAGTTGACAGAAGTTGTTTGCACAACTTCTGAAGCGCAAACCCAAATACCTTGCTCCACTGGCACGATTGTAGCATCATCGTTGATCTTCGATGGCATTTCAATCACCTTGTTTGGAGCCAAGCCCCATGTAGCAGCCACAACACCGTTGGCATTACCAACATTATACACATTGATAACATTTTTGCCAGCCGAATTCTTCATGAACGCATACATCTTAGTATCGGCACCTTCGCCACGGAATGCCACGCTATTTGCCACACCAGCAACATCAGCGCCACCAGTGAAGAATGCAGAGAATGCACCATTAACGGCATCAGCACCAGCACGCAATACGCCAGGAGTGTTACCAGCTGTTTCCATCAGATATGCGTTACCGTTTGCATCCAATGCCATGCTTGCATTGGTGTAGTAAGCACCTGTGTAAGGCGCAGCATTTTCGCGAGCATACGATTGATTGTAGACATACACGCCATTCTTAGCGTTGTTCTTACCAACAAAATCAGATACATAAATCTTACCCATATTTGGTGATGCAGGAGAAGCATCCACAACTGCGTAAGCACGATTCAATGCATAATCGCCATCCTTTGTGAGAAGGTTACGAATACCAGCCACATTGTCGCTTGCCACTTCCACAGCCCACTTCAATTGTTGAGCGCCTTCACCTGGCAATTCTGTTGCAGCCACAACCACTTCGTTGTTGCCTTCCTTCACTTCGTCGATTGCTGTTTCACCAACCTTAGCACCTGAAGCAGCATCGTAGAAAATCAACTTACCGCCACGAGTGCAATCGTCAGTTGCATTAAATGCAAATGTGAAGTTGTCGTCAGCCTCAGTCACCTTCAAGCCATAAGCATATACGCCCTTGAATTGTTCTTGATCAACGCCTTCGGTAGTGAAGCGAGACATTGCGCCGTCGGCATTGAGGTAAAGCGACATATCAGTGCCGTTAACACCTGAATAAACGTTTACAAATGTAGGTTGTGCAGCAGCCATATCAGTACCCGTAGTTTCAATCAATTGTGCTTTGTCAAGACCACCGGTAACATCATACAGAGCCACGCCCACGTTTGCGCCCTTACCATCGGTCTTAGGCACTACAGCAAGCACATGCTTAGCATATTTGAAGAACGATGTGTTGCCAGCAGCAGCCGAAACCACATCTTCGCTAAGCTTGCTACCATATACTGGAGCAGTGGCGTCACCAGAAATTGAGAATTCAAAAGGAGTGACTTTAGAGCCGTCAATAATGAATGCCTTGTCGGCAAATGGCGATGTAGACAACTGATAGTCAGCGCCAAGCAACGACACTTTGAAGCGAGTCTTATCTTGATTGCGAATAGTGCCAATCAAGCCCTTGCGCGTAATAGAGAACATTGGGAAACGGATTTCATCGGAAGAGCCACTATTTTGAGCAGTAGTGATCACAGTGCAATCATCAGAGCGACCATTCACTGCCATAGTGCTACCAGTGATAGAATTAAAGAAGTTACCGCTGGTGTAGTTGTCAGACGATGTAAACCATATCTGAGGATTGCCCTTAGGAGCACGAGTCTTTTCATCGCGATCCCAACGATACATACGCAAAACAGTAGAAGGAGTAAATGTGGCAGCCACTTGGTTACAAGCCACGAGAATAGAGTCGCTTGTCATAGCAATGTCGCTCAAAGCGAGCAATTCGTTGCCGTCGTTTGGCATACCCACACCCTCGGTGCTGATATCAAACAATTTGGCTTGAGTCTTAGCATCGAAGCAATAGATGTAAGGCTTCTTTTGAGCGTCGAGAGCGAGCACATACACAGAGTCGCCCTTAGCCACCTCACGACGTATGGTCTTGTCGGCAAGCACATCAATCTTCTTGCTCACGAAATCCTTACGCATATCATATTTGCTTGACACTGTGAGCCATTCGTCTTGAATAGGGTCAGGATAATTATAAGTAGGATTTTCCACATAACCCTCAGCCTCAAGCTGAATGATAGGATAAGTGGTTTCGCACGATGTCACGCTGTAAGTAGGATTTTCACGGCCATACTCGTCGTTGAGAGCGAAAGCCGATTTATAGCCCTCAGCCTCCACGTTGATAGTGTAGTCGTCGCCAGGCTCAAGACCTTCAAATACAAACACACCGTTATACTCATTGTCGGTAGTGTACTTCTTCAGTTCCACACCACCCTTGTAGAGAGTAACCACAGCGCCATTAATAGGCTTGAAGATATCCTTGGATGTAGGATTGCCGTGATAATACATGCTCACGAAAGTCTCGTGAAGGTCTTTCACCGAACCCATAATGTAGCCAGTGTTTTCGGTTTCCCAACCGAACCAAGCTGCCACGCCACGAGCCAAGCGCACACCTTCCTGACCGCAATAGTCGCGATTTAATGCACGATGGCGAGCAGGTTGATAAGTGTGGCAATAACCCTCAGAGAGGAAGCCGTTGGAAGTGTTGCGGCGAAGCACGCCCAGATAACCAGCAGCTTTCTTAACATTATCTGCCGGAGTATTATACTTATAATAGAATGTCAAGTCGCCCACGATACGCACAGCAGTGCTTGAATACACGTCGATGCCGTTAGAATCCAATATTGGCCACAGCGTTTCTGCCATAGCACGGCTTGTCTTTTGATATTCCAATGAACGTTCGCCTTCCCACATGTTTTCGTCGTCGGCAGCAGGCACTGAATAACCATTGTAGATAAGCAACGACAAGTTGGTAGAACCGCCCTCTGTGCCAGCATCGGAGTGAATCGACAAGAAATAGTCGGTATTAAAAGCATTACACTCCTCGGCAATCTCAGTAAGATTGCGATTATACAATTCCTCGTCAGCAGCCCCCTTCACATAAGGATAAGGACCGTTTTTCACACGAGAATACATGATATTTGCCTTTGGCACACCCCATTTTTCGAGGGTTGCACCCATCTTAAGGCCTTTCCACAAGTTGGTGTTCGACTCATAGAAGCCACAAGTGTCGCCAGTGGCATGGTTGATTGTAGCCATATTACGGTCGTTAGGGCCCCAACTACCGTGACCAGGGTTGATATAAATACGCGCTTGGGTCTTGGTGAGATTTCCACCAGCCAAGGCTGTTGCGGTTGCAATAAACACAGCCGACATTGTAATCAATAGTTTTTTCATCGTATCTATCCTCCCCTGTTATTTGAGATTAATCATATAAGTTTCACCCTCGTTGGTGCTGAAGACAATCTTCTTGCCATTAGCACTTGGATAAGGATACATCGCAGTAAGAGTAGAGTCGGTGAGCACTTGGCGCTTGCCATCGAGAGTTGTAGCCACGATTTCAGAAGATACTATCACATGGCCGTTGTCGGTATCGTTCATACCCACAATCACACTATTGTCGAGCCACTTTGCAGCACGCACTTTGCCAAGGTCGGCAACAATCTTGCCATTAAGGTCGCACACATAGCAACCTCTGCCACACACATAGTAGCACACCTTGCTGCCATCTGGCGAAACAGATGGCCAAATATAACTGAATTGCTCACCGTTTGGCGACAAAGTCTTTGTCTTGCCATTCACGTCAAGCACCAATTGTCGGTTGACAATCGAAGCCACTGGCGCAGTGCGCTTAGCAGCGCGTGTAGAAGACAAAGCCGTCTTAGTGGCACGGCCATTATTCATCAGCACAGCAGTCTGTCCCTGCACGCTCACAGCATTCACGTTGCGAGCAGCCTTAACGAGCTGCTTCTTTGCACCTGTAGCAAGATTCTTCACATTAACATCGGTATAACGAAGACCCTCAACGAAAGAATCCTCGCGATACACCACAGTGCTACCATCGCTCGAGATTACGGCATTCTGGCCGGCACCGCGAGCCGATGAAATCACTTCAATCTTTTGCTTAGTCAAATCATACTTGGCCAAACCATTGAGTTGAGCACCTGTAAGCAACAGGTAGTCACCCTTTGGGCTAATGCCAGCCACAACGCTTGCGCGTGTGCCCTTGAGGTCGATTTTCTCTACCGAGCCTACATTGAGCACTTGCGCAAATACTGCAGTTGTTATGGTTACGGCCAATGAAACGAATAGTTTTCTCATTGTCGTGAAATGTTTAGTTTAGTTCAGTTTATTTATCTTTTTACGTATTTCAACTTATAGGTTTGCTCACCTGCCTTTACGCAGATCACATATGCGCCGTCGTTGAGTTGGTCGAGCGCAACTTGTGCCTCAGCGCCCTCAGTTTCGTAAAGGGCAACCTTAGCGCCAAGCATTGTCACAGCCCACACAGAGATGTGTTGAGCCGATTCAGCCTTCACATTGAGCACATTGCCATTGATAGCCACAGAAGTATCACCATCTTTCACCTCGCCAATGCCGCTTGAGTCGCTGCTATATACAAACGAAATCGCAGAGCTCCAATCAGTTTCGTGCAACACGTTTTCAGCATCGTAATAGCTTGCTTTAGCGCGAGCATAATATGTCTGACCATCTACCAACGGATTTTTGCGTGAAATCTTTATGTCGGCTGCAGGCACACCATTCTGATAATTCTGAAGTTGCTTTTGCGCCTTAGAGCCACCGAAAGCATCAGTTTTGTCAACCTGAATAGTCACAAATTCTGCACCGTCTTGAGGATTGATTTCAATCATAGCATTGCTATAGCAGATACCTCCATTTACAGGATTCTTAAATGTTGGCACAGTGCAAGGCATAGCCTTAGTGCGGAATGTTACGTAATCAGAGGTGCGACCGTTAACAGCCACTCTTGCATAGTAAACTGTGTTAGGGTGCAATTCATATACCTTAGCTTCGTAAGAGCCAGTGTTTGACTTGCGAGTGAGAACAATGTTTTCGAATGCTTCGTCGGTAGATACCTCAAGTGTAGCAACAACATCGCTTGACGATGCGTTCCATGAGAATGTCACCTTAGGATCGAGGTTGTTTGAGCCATCAGCTGGAGCAGTCATCGCAACAAGAGTAAAAGTAAACCAACGTGCTTCAGATACACCGTCGTTCTTACCCTTTGCTGTAGAGTGTACTCTCCAATACACCTTCTTATTCTTATCAATATAGTTGTAAACTTCGCTCAATGGGAGTGAAGCGGTGGTAGTCTGAGCTGACTTCACGATTTTTGAGAAATCGGCATCTTCAGAGAATTCCACTACATAGCGTTCGGCGCCAGTAACAGCATTCCATTGGAATGTAAAGTCTTTGTCGGTAATGAATCCATCTTGTGGAGCCACCAAAACTGGAGCTACAAGCGATTCGCTATAGTTTGGCTTCCAGAATGATGGAGTCCATTCATTGCCATAACGGTCGTAAGGGCATACTGCGAAGTAATAGCCGCAACGATATTCCTCAGGCACGATAAGCGATGTGCCATAAGTAGCACCAATCAGATAATCAACTTCCTTAGCAAACGATTCTGGAGTCATGCCATTAGGCACAGCATACACGCTATAGCGCATGTTGGTCATTGCATCCCAAGTGAGCTTGCTATCCTCGTCGTAAACAAAGTTTTGCACCTTACCAGGGTCGGTGGCTTGCTTTTTCCATGTCATCGCAGGCATCAATGCCGGACGCGAGAAAAGGTGACGCTTCAAGTAGTGACCAAACGATGGCTTTGAACCGATAGTGTAGATGTATTTGCAAGAATAGAAAATCGAACCACAAGAGCCGTTGAGAGAACTATTGCGATTGGTGATAATCTGGTTGGCATATTCAGAGAACTTGTTGTTGTTAGGACCACCAGCAAAGTCTGGCTCTACAATCGCAGCAAGGCTGTTGAGTTCTGGAGCAGTAACATCAGAAGAACTTGTCAACGAAGAGATTGACTGCGACACAAACAAGTGGCGATTAAACTTCTTCACCACCATGCTCCACCAAGGCACCAATTTGCCATAAGCGTTTGTGCTGTGCTCCATAGTCCAATATACTTGTGGCGAGATAAAGTCGATCAAGCCATTATCAAGCCATTCCATAATATCGATGTATTGGCTGCCGTAGTTGTTGTCGTAAGGAGCAGGACATTTTTCGATGCCATACTTATCAGCCAATTCCTTGGTTGTGTAGGTTGCACCTTGAGGAGCTTGTCCGAAGCGCACCCATGGCTTAGTTTCCTCAATCATCTTATATAACTTACGCATCAAGTCGGTAACGTTTTTGCGACGCCAATCGGCTTGCGAGAGCGTACCGCCAGCGCTTTTATAAGCATTGTATGTAGAGGCATCCTCGCTCATCGACGCACCATTGTAATAATAGTCGTCGAAAAGCATACCGTCTACGTCGTAGTTGCTGATGATTTCCTTACAAATCTTCACGATGTGGTCTTGCACTTCGCCCATACCAGGATTGAGAATCTGTCCGCTACCGGCATTTATCACCCAGCCCTTTTCAACATATCCTGTGCCATCGCCAGCAGTGCCGCCCGATGTAGCAGAAGAGTTGAAGCGATAAGGGTTTACCCAAGCGTGGCATTCCAAACCGCGCTTGTGGCATTCTTCCACAAAATATGCAAATGGATCCCATCCTGGGTTCTTTCCACGTGTACCAGTGAGCCAGCTTGCCCAAGGTTCGTAGCTCGACTTATACATGGCGTCGCTCATGCCACGCACTTGGAAATTCACTGCGTTGAAATTGTTTACCTGTAGAGAGTCGAGCATTTTTGTCATCTCCTGTTTCTGCTTGGTGATAGTAGCTTCCGAACCAGTTGACTCGGTTTTAGGCCAATCCAGTCCCCATACTGTAGCAACCCACGCCGAACGCATTTCTAATTTCGGCGTAATAATGTCTACGGCACTCGCTATCTTCACAGAAAAAGCGAGCAGTGCCATTGACAATAAAAATTTAATAGATAATTTCATTTAATTTGTTTATTGTTTTATATTATTTCTATCGTGTTATGTTGTTATCTTTCAGCGCAATATCAATTATTTGATAACCATCTTCACCACTTTGGCAGCGCCTCTGCCCACGGCTTTCACCACATAGACGCCAGGTGCCAATTGTGGCGAGAATGAAGCCACACCACCTGCCATTTGCAAATGGAGATTCTTCACAATTTTACCCGAAAGGTCAAATATGCACAAGTTCACATCGTCGGCAGCCTGTGCACTCACATAGATGGTGCCATTGCCATCGCTATACACACTTACCTCGCTGTCGTCGGCGCCAACGGCTCCTATTCCAGATGTTGCATGTTGATAAGCCGCATACAATCGCTGTGTGATAGTGTTAGCACCGCTCACATATCCAGCACCTGGATGCACACCATACTTGATTGACTTAAGTGTCATTGGGAAGTTAACAAGGTCGGCACGGTCAGCCAAGTAATCCAGAATATCATATCTATAATGACCTGCTTCTACAGGGTCTACATTAAATCTTATCACGTTCTCGGCATTGTTCATAAGCGAACGCACATCTGCCTCAACGTAAGTCAATCGTGTAGAGGTAGATAAGTCGAGCACTACGCTATCAGGAAGACTATAGAATGTAACATCTTTTGTGAGAGTGATGGTTGCTCTACGCTTGCCACCATACGAATAGTCGATCTTACCATCTGCCGAGAGAGTTGCATCAGCCGAGAGGTTTGCGCTTTTCACGGTCCAGCCATCCCACCCCTGCATCATCTGAGGTTGTGGAGCCACCTCCACCTTCACGGTGTTTTCATACGTTTTTCCTCCCAAAGCACCAATTATCTTTGTTGTGCCTTCTTTCAAGCCGCGCAACACGCCATCCTTGATTTCAGCAACCGATGCATCCTCCACAGTCCAATCGAAACGAGCCGCGTCGTACTTCAGTGTTTCGCCGTTCATCTCAGTGGTGATTTCTATCGGATAGCTACGATAAGTGTCGAGAAGTATCAATGGCTTAATGCGCATCGAGAAGTCGAGGTTGCGCACCTCAATAGGAGCAGTCACCTCAGCATCGCCATAATGGGCTGTGATAGTGCCGTAGCCAAAGTTTCCACCTACCTCAATTTTCGAGCCGTCGGCCGATGGTTTACCCACATTTTCAGAGCAGGTATATGTCACGCCCTCAAGGCCATCAACTATCAATTCACCATATTTATTATAACCCAGCACCTTAGGAGCGATTGTATAATATATTGGTGACGACACGTTCACATCGTCGAAAGCAATCTTAGTCACCACGTCGGCATCTTCTTCTGGCGCAATAGAGAATAGCATCAAGCCATTTGCCACAGCACGAGGGTTCACCTCAGTGGTCTTATTGATTACCGAGCCATCTACCATCATCTGTGCAGAGCCACCAGCATCGTTGTTCGACACATTCCACACGTCTGGGCAAAGGAATTTAAGCAGATTGCACATAACAGTTGTTGAGCAACCCACCGAACGACCATACAATGGATGGTTTGACATATCTATCACTATCATATACAGCTTTGTGCCATCGGCATTGTTGCCATAAGCGCATCGTGAGTAGGTCATTGAGTTGTAGCCCTCGTCGGTGTTGCGCTCAGTGAGTTGGCCGTGCAGCATCACCCACGCATTGCCTTCTACCATGTTCGATACCTGAACAGGAGTTTTGTCATCTTCTTTTAAAGCCATCCAGTAGTTGTTGAACGTCACCTCGTCGCCAGCCGACAGTTTAGCAAGTTCAGCCTTATAAGCGCCATCCCCAACCAAGCAGGCATCATATTCGCCAAGCACCTGATCATTGGCATCAATCTTCACATCAGCAACCACAAATTTCACATCCTTTGCAGTCTGCCAACGTTCGCCCGCCTTCAGGTTAAGGAACACATAATTGCAGTTGGCCACCGCATAAAACTTATGATCGCGTCCCACAGCTTTGTTAAACAAAGCCAATTGGCCAGCAGCAACACGCTTATTCACCTGTATCACCTCTTGACGAGAAGAAAACTTACTGCTGCTCACATAGCCGAACCATTGGTGAGGGCCAATATGCACACGGTTGTTAACATCTATAATAGTTGCCGATGTGCGGCTTGGACCACCATTCCACGAGTCGGCCGATGTATTTGTATTCAAAAATATAGTGTCATTCACCACTTCGCCGCCAAAAGCCGAGCCAAGCATCCAATCCTTATATGGGGTATTGGCAGTCACGCACCAGAATGCGCCATTGCAACCGGCAATAGGTTTCTTGCCAGCACTTTTCTGTCGCTTATAGGCATTTGCCAAAGTTTCTGTTTTACCGAGGCGGTTGTAGGCCTGATTGGTTTCCACTCTATTGTTTCCGTTTTGCATATCCACTTCAAGCACATAAGCATTCATTGGATATTCCGGCAATCTCACACGCGTGTGGACAATGCCAGGACCTACTTGACGACGCATTATAGTGTCTACTTCATACACTCTTCCATCTAATGAAACTTGTCCATGTGCAAAAGCCGTAAACAGCATCGTAATGAGCAGTATAAAACAAGATTTCTTCATTTTTTTGTTGATTAATTGTATAGGTTTATGTGATTAAAAAATATTATCGCAATTTATTGTTAAAATTCTTTGGAAAGTTAGTAAACATATTTTATAAATACGTCAAACCCGCAGTACAATTATACATCTTTAACATATATTCAACTTTTATTACATACCACTATAGTATCCTTGCATTTGCTTCGCTTGCGCATACGCAAGCATATAATGTGTAAAACTCTCTCCCTCTAACCGACCTCACAAAGCGACCAAAACAAAAGGCGATATTTTGTTAACTTACATTAACTTTTATACTATCTTTTTTACAAATAATAGTAGTACATTTGCATTTACTAATAATGTTAAGACCAATTACGCAATAAACCAATTGGACAATTAACGTAAACCTTTAGGATTCATTTTTTTTAACTATTTATTAATATGAAGAAACAGCTATTGCTAATCTTATTCTCCTTACTTGCGGTGGCTGGTTATGCTCGTGTTATCACGGGTACCGTAATCTCTGAAAGCGACAAAGAACCTATCATTGGCGCATCAGTGATCATCAAAGGCACCCAACGCGGCGTAGCTACCGACCTCGACGGTAATTTCTCGCTTGAGGTTAAGGACGGCGACATCCTATGCATTACAAATGTGGGTATGTTGCCACAAAACGTGAAAGTGGGCACTCAACAATCTCTCACCATCGTGATGAAAGACAACGCTCAAGTGCTGGGCGAAGTGGTTGTGACTGCCATGGGACAAACCCAAGAGAAGAAGAAACTGAATTTCGCAGTTCAATCTCTCGATTCCAACGAAATCACTGCAGGTGTGTCAAACAACTTGGCAAGCACCTTGCAAGGTAAGGTTTCTGGTCTGCAAATCATGAGCACTGGTGGTTCACCTAATGCTTCTCAGACCATCCAAATCCGTGCTATTTCGTCAATCAACACATCTCAAAACAACGAACCTCTGATTATCATCGATGGTGTGCCTGTTCGCGGTGGCGGTTCTTCGCTCAGCGACATCAACCCTAACGATATTCAGACAATGTCGGTGCTTAAGGGTGCTGCCGCTTCTGCCCTTTACGGTCAGGAAGCTGCCAATGGTGTAATCATGATTGTCACCAAGAGCGGTAAGGACGGCAAACTCCAAGTTACTGCCAACGCTACTCTCGAAGTATCAAACGCTACACGCGTGCCTAAGATTCAATCATCTTACGCTCCTGGTACTAAGGGCTTCTATGTAGAAAACGCTGGTGGTGGCGGCTGGGGTGCTCCTTTGGCTGCTGGCGAAAACACCTACGACAACGTGGGCGACTTCCTTAAGACTGGCTTCCTCCAAAAGTACGACGTATCGATGACCGGTGGTACTGAAAAGGCCAACGCTTATGCTTCTGTTTCTTATCAGAAGAACGAAGGTATCGTACCTAAGGACTACAAAGACCAAATCAACGCTTTCTTCAAGGGTCAATTCAACCCTTCTGACAAAGTGAAGATCCAACTCACTTCAAGCTTCAAGGAAAGCACCGCTCGCGGATTTGGCAATGCTATGTCTACCGTTTACGGCTGGGGTATCAACAAGAACATGTCGGACTACCAAACCCTTGAAGGTTATCCTAACTGGGCTTGTCGCTACGACAACTGGGACAACGTGCTTCCAGAAAACAAGATCTCTGCCACAGTATCTCCTTACTTCGGACGCTACAGAGACCGCAGCGAAACCACAAGCACACGCATCATGCTCAACGGCCAAATCTCTTACGAACCTATCAAGGACCTCGTGTTCACAGGTAAGGTAAGCTACGATAAGGGCTACTCAATGTATGACTCTGCTGTTGCTCCTCGCTTCCGCGAAAGCGACTTCGAAGACCCTAAGGCTTCATTCCTCGCCGACTATGCATTTAAGTTCGGTTCTTACACATTCCAACCATCACGTTCTGAACGCTTCAACGCCCAATTCCTCGCTACTTATCAACGCGAATTGTTCCGCGACCTCAACGTGAACGTATTGTTCGGTATCGACTGGTCTAACTACAAGTCACTCAGCGCACAAATGGCTGGTCAGAGATTTATGCTCGAAGGAGACTTCTACAGTTTCCAAAACATCGACCCAAGCACATTCACCAATTCACAATCGTCGGGCTACTATATGTATCTCACACACAACAATTGGAACAAGTTTGGCTACTTCGGCGAATTGCGATTTGACTATCGCGGCATCGCACAAGTGTCGGTGACTGGCCGTCTCGACGGTTCTTCTACATTGCGTCAAGTAGACTGCACATACTTCTACCCATCAGTGACTGGTGGTCTTATCTTCTCAGAACTCTTCCACTTGCAAAACAACTGGTTCTCTTACGGTAAGATTCGTGGTAACTGGGCTAAGGTTGGTAAGAGCTGTACTCCTTACAAGTTCTCTGACACATTCAAGAACTGGTCAACATTCCCTGACGGTGGTTGGGGTAACGACCCTACAGTAGGTAAGGCACTCAACCTCGAACCTGAAATGACATCATCTTGGGAAATCGGTGCCGACCTCCGATTCTTCAAGAGCCGCACTCGCTTGGATATCGCTTACTATTCTACCACTGTTGACAACCAAATCGTGACAGTGCGTGTATCTCCAGCTGCTGGTCAGATTCTTCAAACCCGCAACGAAGGTAGTGTAGAAAACTACGGTATTGAAGCTACTCTTGCTCAAGATATCTTCAAGACAAAAGATTTCGATTGGACTGTTACAGCCAACTTCTCGCTCAACCGCGGTAAGGTGAAGTCATTGCCTGACCAAATCAAGCAAATCGACGGCACAAACTACGGTGGTATCTATCCTACAGCATTCCTCGGTGGCTCTACCACAGGTATCACTGGTAAGGATTACGTACGCGACCCAGAAGGCAACGTAGTATGTAACGAAAACGGCTATCCAACGGTTAACACCTCTAAGCAACTCTATATCGGTAACCGCGAACCAGACTTCATGCTTGGTCTTGGCTCTAACTTCCGTTATCGCGACCTCACAGTAGGATTCCTCTTCGACGGTCGCTGTGGAGGCGATGTTGTTAACATCACTGGCTCAAGCCTCATCTCAAATGGCCAACACCACTTGCTCGACAAATATCGCAACCGCGAAGTAGTATTTAAGGGCGTTGTGGCTAACGGTGACGGCACTTACTCACCTAACACCACTCCTATCATCCTCGACCAGAACTTTATCAACACTTACTTCTATCCAGTGTCATCAAACTTCATCGAGGACGGTTCTTACATTCGCTTGAGCTATGTGACTGTAGGTTACGACCTTTCTAAACTGCTCGCTAAGGGCTGCCCAGTAAGAGGCCTCAACATCACCCTCACTGGCCGCAACCTCTTCTTGCTCACCAAGTATTCTGGCTCAGACCCACAAGTATCTGAATCTGGCAGCTCTTACGGTTCTGGTTCAGGTGGTTTCGACCGCTACGGTGTGCCTAAGACACGCAGTTTCAACGTCTCAGTGAAAGCAACATTCTAACAAACACAGCAGATTATTTTTGAATTATGAATAAACTTAAATATATATTCGCATCATTAGCCATCTGCCTCGCTGCCACCAGCTGCACCGATATGCTTGACGACAACGTCAATCCAGACACCGCTCACGAGGTGACTATGCAGACCGGTCTGCCAGTAGTGGTATTCTATGCACAACAGGCCACCTACGACCACGCTGAGTATTACTCATATCTGTCGCAGTGCCTCACCACCACAGGCAAGAGCGCAATTGGCACCTACTCTTACAAGAGCGAGTGGGAATTCCTCACTATGAACCGTCACCCACAATGGCGCCGTCACTTCTATGACATAGGCACCAATGTGAACAACCTTATTGCCAATGCTCAAGCAGCTAAATCTTACAACTACGAACTCATCGCTCGCACAGTGAGACTGCTTTCTACTCAATTGGCAGTGGATATGTTTGGTGATATGCCTCTTACTAATGCATATAAGTCAAACAACCCTACTTACGACAACGAAGGAACTATCTACGACTGGATGTTCCGCGAAATCGATGCCCTTATCGCTGATTTCGAGAACCCAGAATACACCAAGAACGCAAGCAACCAACGCATCGACACGGCTCAAGACCGTCTCTACGGTGGCGACCTCGAAAAGTGGAAAGGTCTTGTGTATGCCATCAAGGCTCGTCTGCTCCTTCGCAACATTCCTAACATCGACACTTCAGCTGCAACTTGCCAAAAGATAATCGACGCTGCCGACGCTGCTATCAACCAATGGCGCAAGGGCGACCTTCTCTACGGCTCATGGTTTGGCAACGAACCTCGCTACAACTTCGATGGCGGAACAAACGAACAAAACAACGTGTGGAGTGCTGCACAACCTATCATCAACTCTTGGGAATCGCGCAAGAACATGCTTGATAGCGCAGTTCCTTCTAAGTTCTTCCTCTACGACTGCATGGGATTGCTCGGTATGGGTACAACCCTCGAAGGTGTATACAACGGCGAATTCTCAACCAGCAAGGAAGGCTTCAGCAACGACCCTCGTGTGGCATTGCTTATGATTGCTCGCAAAGGTCCTGAAGGCGATGCTTCTGTGCGCATGCGTTCACTCGAGAACAACATCGGTTGCGGTACTTCTTATAAGACCGACCACTTCCCAAGCCTCTATATGGGTGCTTACGCTGGCTCAAACAAAGGCGCTGGCTACAACCCTATCTTCACTATGGAAGAGCTCTACTTCATCAAGGCTGAGGCTGAATATTGGAAGGGCAACAAGCAAGCTGCTTGCCAACTCTCTAAGGAAGCTACTCAAAACAACATCCAACGTCACCTCGACTTCTTCTTGAGCGAATACCCTAACAGCAACTACAACGAAAAGGTTGACGACAAATATCCAGGCAACTCTGTTGATGGCAAGCCTGGCTTCTGCACTGCTGAAGAATGGAATGCTCAAATCGATGCTTTCCTCAACAACAAGGAATACTACATCATCAAGCGTGGCAAGAAGATTGTCTATGTTCGTCCAGTTACCGAACGCGGCAACAACCACTGGTTCTTCGAGGAAGCAAACTTCTCACTCTACGACCTCATGACCCAGAAGTACATCGCTATGTATTTGCAACCTGAGCAATTCACCGATTTGCGCCGTTATCACTTCTCTAACAAGCGCAACAACTATGGCATCGGCGACGCCAACGAAATCGTTTACCAAAACTTGCGACGCCCTTACAACTTGTATGCTGCTTATTGGATCGACGGTCTTACCGACGAACAAAAGGAGAACCTCTGGGTGCAACGCATTCCTCAAGACCCTGACACTGAAGGCAAATACAACCGCGCCGAATTGGAACGCCTTGGCGCTTACAACAACTACAAGTGGTTGCAAAAGCCTCTCATCTGGGCTCACGCTCGTGGCGAAGTATCATCTCTCACTGAGGGTTCTATCTTGTCGAAATGATAAAAACCACAAAGAATTTTCAACAATATAATTTATTTAGAAATAAAATATTATGAAATCATATAACAAAATAGCTCTTTTAGCAGCAGGCTTGTTCTTGGCTACATCTTGCGATGTCAACGACCCGTTTGCCGACAAGATGGACATCGGACAAGTGCTGCCTACCACTTCTTGGGAGCTGTCGAGCACAGTGTGCAAGGCTGGCGAAGAAGCTTCGTTCTTGGCAAAGTACTACACCACTGCCAAGGATGCATCTATCGACCACTGCGAAGTATGGGCAATGATCACCAGCACTGAAAGTGCCGCTGCTACACAGAAGTTAATCTCTTCTCCTACTTATGCACAAACCGTCAACGAGGAAGACACAGTGCGCGGCTATCACATGCTTCGCAGCTATCCTCACAGCATGGCAACTCTTGAAGGCACCGAGTATCACCTCAATGCCACATTCCCTACATCAGCCACTCTTAGCCCTATCAAGTGGGATTCTCCTGCCAACTGGGACCAAGAGAAGTTCGATATGTATTATCCTGCCGACTTCCAAGCAAAGTTCTGCGCTAAGATGGTAGATTACCTCACTGCCGACAGCACCTATCTGAAGGGTCTTCGCCAATTGTATATCAACTATGCTTACACTAAGGAACAAATCGACGCTGTGAATGCTAAGTATCCTAACCTTCAACCTCTGCCTTTCTCTGACTCAGAAGAAAAGGGCCAAACCAAGGGTGACCTCTGGTTTGAACCAGACACTAAGGTTATCGACCACTACTACTACACTACCCTTGAGGGCAGCGTGACTGTAGAACACGAAATCGCTACTAAGGCCGATGCTCCTTCTGACATCGCTCCAGAGAAGATCTACCCAGTATATAAGGCCCCTCACTGGATTTTCTGCCGCTACAGCGACGACACCGGTGGTGCAGTGACAAGCGTTCGTCACGAATACATGCCTTTGTGGAAAGAACTCGCTGAGCTTGTGCCTTTCACAGCATGGATCTACGACAGCAGCAACAAGGTGTATGCGATATCATTCAACCGTGCTTATTCGCTCAAGCCTAAATTTAAGGTAGTCGACACCAAGGGTAAGATTGGTACAGACACCGAAACTAAGTCAATCGAACTCAACTAACACATGCCAAAGAATTCATTCATTATGAAACATATCAAATTATTATTCATAGCACTCTTGGCATTCGTCTTCAATGCCTGCGTTGAAAGCGAACCTGACTACAAAGACTTCCCTTCGAAGGACGTAGACTTCTCGTTCGCCGTAGAAGGCAACGAATATGCCACAGATTTCTATTATGTGTCAACACTGCAGTTCACCAACACTTCTTCGCGCCAAGGCGCTGCAAAGTGGGACTTCGGTGATGGCTCTACATCTACCGAGAGCAATCCTACTCACAAGTTTGCTAAGTCGGGCCGCTACAACGTCACCCTCACCATTGAGGGCGTTGGCAGCCGCACTTACCCATTGCTCATCATGGACATCCAACCTACGCTCAGCGTCACTGAGCAAAGCGAGGAAATCGTCACTATCAACGCAGCAAGCATCAAGCTTGGCTTGGAGTTGCCTAACCCTGACAACTTGACCTGCAAATACATCTGGAAAATGCCAGAAGGCACTACACTTGCCGATGGCACTCCTATCACTACATTTGAAGGTTATTCTCACGAAGATGGCACCGTTGACAATCCTGGCGCATTGAAGTTTAAGAACATCGGCTCACAAAAGATTGAAGTGCAAACCTACTTCGACATCAACGGTGAAAACCGTCGTCTTGCCGACTCTTACATCAACGTGCAAGTGGGTGCCAACGTAGAAGCTCCTACACTCTACTACGCCAACTATGGTGGCAACATCAAGGCTTACAAGCTTATTGATCCAGCCGACCTCCCAGAAGGCACTAAGAACATGCCATTCGACCTCGGCGTGAGCAGCGGTGTAACTCCTCAATGCATCCTTTATGCCAACGTTAACGACCAAGACTTCATCTATATCCTCGACTGCGGTAAGAACTTCTGCTATCAAGTGGACAACGACGGTGTGCTTGGCGACGGCAAAATCACAGTGATGAGCGCCGACGGCTCTTACGCCAACCTCGTTATCAGCAACATCGGCGGACACGCATTCAGCGACCCATTCTCTGGCTGCATCGTTGGCGACAAGTTGCTCTACAACGACCGTAACACTGGCTTCAGCACAATTAATCTCACCGACCGCGGTAAGAAAGAAACTCGCGTTAACGAAAACACCGACTCTTACTTCTGCAGCAACCAAAGCCTTGGCTACTATGGTCGCGGTATCGCTTACGGTGCCGTACACACTGGCTTGGCTTACGACAAGGACGGCGTATACTGGTGGCCTAAGTGCTACAATGCTTCTGGTATCTTCCGCTTCAAGGCTGAAGACATAGGCAAGACAGATGCTAAGCCAACCGAAATCCTTCTCAACGGTGCTACTTGCAAGGCATTTGCACTCGACGAAAAGCGCGGACACTTCTACTGCTGGCTCACATCTGGTGCCATCGGTACTGGTTTTGCACAATATCCAAAGGTTGGTTACACCGAAGGTCTCACTGTTCAACAAAACACTAAGTACATCAAGATGTCGGCTGCTCCTACCGCTGGTAGCGCTGCAAGTTTCGAAGCATTATATGTAACACAATTTGCTGTTGACGATGCTACTGGTAACGTTTACTTCGGTTTCATCCCTGACACTGGCGAAACTCACACCACTGGCATCTACTACTACGATTATGCATCAGGCTCTATCAAGCACTTCTATGACAGCAGCGATAAAGCCCTTGGTATCTGCATCAATCCACGCAAGACAAAGTTGTTCTAAACAAGGCTTTAGCAACTTGCCGTGAGGCAAAAAAATACCCTTTACTTTGGGCTATGCCATCTGGGCATAGCCCTTTTTTTGTCACACAACAATCCCATTTCAGGAATTAGAAATAGGTGATAACGCCGAGCGACATCGCATCGCTGATTGCCACAGAAGTGGACTATATCTCTACTATAGAACAATCATTAACACTCTCATCGCTCTTCGTTGGAAAATAATTTAGTAACTTTGCAACCCAATTTCAGAAAAATCTCTTTAGAATTCTTCGCTCCACTCTGCCAAACAAAATTGGCTTGAATCACGTTAGTATATTATATTGAAAATCGTAACTAAAAGGAAATGGCAAAAATCACTAAGGAAGCAGCTCTTGCTTATCACTCAGAGGGTCGTCCGGGTAAAATCGAAGTCGTACCCACAAAACCATATCAAACGCAGACCGACCTCAGCCTGGCATACTCGCCTGGCGTTGCCGAGCCATGTCTTGAAATTCAGAAAGACCAACAAAACGCTTATAAATACACCGATAAGGGCAACCTTGTGGCTGTGATCAGCAACGGCACAGCGGTGCTTGGCTTGGGCGACATCGGCGCACTCTCTGGCAAACCAGTGATGGAGGGTAAGGGTCTGCTGTTTAAAATCTACGGCGGCATCGACGTATTCGACATCGAGGTCAACGAGAAAGACCCCGACAAGTTTATCGAAGCTGTTAAGGCAATCGCCCCTACTTTCGGCGGCATCAACCTTGAGGACATTAAGGCTCCGGAATGCTTCGAAATAGAGCGCCGACTGAAGGAGGAACTCGACATCCCTGTGATGCACGACGACCAACATGGCACTGCCATAATCTCGGCTGCAGGCCTGCTCAACGCCCTCACTGTGGCTGGCAAAAACATCGAAGACGTGAAGATTGTGGTTAATGGCGCTGGCGCTGCTGCCATCAGCTGCACAAAGCTCTATGTGGCTCTTGGCGCTAAGCACAGCAACATTGTGATGCTCGACAGCAAAGGTGTGATCACCGACAACCGCCCTAACCTCACCGAGCAAAAGCGCGAATTTGCCACCACGCGCCGCGATGTGCACACCCTCGAAGAAGCCATCAAAGGCGCCGATGTATTCCTTGGTCTTTCTAAAGGTAACATCCTCACGCAAGATATGGTGCGCTCAATGGCAGCAAACCCTATCGTGTTTGCACTCGCCAACCCTGTGCCAGAAATCACCTACGAAGACGCTATGGCTGCACGTCCCGACGTGCTTATGTCTACAGGCCGAAGCGACTATCCTAACCAGATAAACAACGTGATTGGCTTCCCGTACATCTTCCGTGGCGCTCTCGACACAGCAGCCTCTGCCATCAACGAGGAGATGAAACTCGCCGCAGTGCGTGCCATTGCCGACCTTGCCAAGAAACCGGTGCCTGATGTGGTGAACAAGATATATCACGTCAACAACTTCGTGTTCGGCCGCGACTACTTCATCCCTAAACCTGTCGACCCTCGCCTTATCACCGACGTGTCGATGGCTGTTGCCAAAGCCGCTATTGCAAGCGGTGTGGCGCGCAAGACCATCACCGACTGGGATGAATATGCCGCTCACCTCAAACGCATCATCGGACAAGAGAGCAAACTCACTCAGCAATTCTATGAAACAGCACGCCGCAACCCACAGCGCGTGGTGTTTGCCGAGGGTGCTCACCCTACTATGCTGAAAGCTGCCGTTGAAGCCCTCAACGAGGGCATTTGCCACCCTATCTTGCTTGGCAACGACGAGCGAATCGCCAAACTTGCTGCCGAACTTGAGTTGAGCCTCGACGGCATTGAGGTAATCAACCTGCGTCACGACCGCGAAGCTACTCGCCGTGAGCGATTTGCAAAAATCCTTGCCGAAAAGCGATGCCGCGAAGGCTTCAGCTTTGAGGAAGCCAACGACAAAATGTTTGAGCGCAACTACTTCGGCATGATGATGGTGGAAACTGGCGAAGCCGATGCATTTATCACAGGCACATACACAAAATATAGCAACACCATCAAGGTGGCTAAAGAGGTGGTGGGCATCCGTCCCGGATTTAACCACTTCGGCACCATGCACATACTCAACTCAAAGAAGGGGACCCTGTTTATTGCCGATACGCTCATCAACCGCCGCCCTAACACCGAAACGCTTATCGATGTGGCTCGCCTATCAGAGCACGCGGTGAAATTCTTCAACCGCACTCCTGTTATGGCTATGATTTCATATTCCAACTTCGGCAGCGACAAAGACGGCAGCCCTGCCGATGTGCACGAGGCTGTGCGCATTCTGCAAGAAGAAGACCCTAATCGCGCCATCGATGGTGAGATGCAGCTCAACTTTGCGCTTGACCGCAGCCTTCGCGACCGCAAATACCCATTCACCCGCCTTAACGGCAAGGACGTGAACACGCTCATCTTCCCTAACCTGAGCAGCGCCAACTCGACATCAAAGCTGATACAATATATGGCGCACGACGTGGAAGTGATTGGCCCTATCCAAATGGGATTGAACAAACCTATCCACTTCACCGACTTTGAGACAAGCGTGCGCGACGTGGTGACTATCACTGCCATTGCCGTTATCGACGCAATCGTAGAGAAGGAGAAATGCGCCAACTGTAATAAATAACCACAAGCCGTATTGGCATAAACGAATATCGGGCAGACGACATCAAAAATCGTCTGCCCGATATGTTTTATCCCAATTCGGTCATTAGGACTTGAAAGGATTTCGGAGTTTTAGAAGCGCAGATTTTGATTGCTTTTTAATGAGTAATAGCGAGCCATTGCGAATTAAAAACAAGCAAAAGATGCCTTATAAAAACCGAAAGGCTCCAAGCAGTAGAAAAATCTTACATTTACGGCCTAATGACCGATTTGGGATTTTATTGAGTTCTCAGAGAACGAAATATCAATCTGCGTGGAAGTAGCTGTCAGCCTTGACCAGCTTAAATTCCTTTTCGCCATCCTTGCGGATGTTCAAGCTGCCATCGTTCCAGTTTGATGGCCAACCGCCCATCACATGTCCGAGGAACACAAGGCGAACAGAGTGCAGACCCTTAGCCAAAGCAGCCGAAGAATCGTGGCGAGAATAACGCTTCACTTCACCACCGTTGTTGATAAGCAACTTGCCATCAATCCACACTTCTTCGAGGTCAGAAGAGAAGTAGTAAACGCCATCCTCTGGGATGTTTACGTAGCCAACTGCTTCTGCAGCATATTGCTTCACACCGCGCATCGATTCAGAAGTCTTAACGTGTGCAGTGAGTTTGCGAGTGTTGTCAATCACAAATTTCTCCTTAGCAACGGCATTAGCAGCATCCTTCACGCTGAGATACATACCGTCGAACACACTCATCATAAGGCCTGGCTTAGCGTTGTTGACCTTAGCAGCAGGAGCCAATTCTTGTTTTTCCACCAAGATAGTGCGCACAGGGCTAAGTTTGCCAGAAGGCAATGCAGTGGCAATCTTCAGCGTGGTGGTGTTGTGTATAGCTATAGGAGCGATGTATTCGGTAGATTGTGCAGTAGGTTCGGTGCCATCGAGAGTATAAACCATTCTCTCTGGGCGAGTGGTGTTGAATGTGAGCACAGCCTTATCGGTAAATGCCACCTTATTGCAAGAGAATTCGCCCTGTTCTGGCATTGGAATGTGATAGTTTACGCCATGACCATCGAGGCGAACGTAGGCGTTGTTGATGCGACGTTCGAAGTCGGTATAGTTCTTGCGTTCAACATTGGTCCAACCGATTTCAGCCACAGCAATGATGCGAGGGAATGTCATATATTCGCGTTGAGCATCTGTATAGAAATATTCGCCCCAGCAGTTGCCTTGCACACCAAGCACATATTGTTGCTTGCCCATCACAGCGAGAGTGTCAGGCATTGGGTTGTAACTATAAGTTTTCTTCAAAGTTGTGTAGCCACCGATAGCCACAGGTTCCACCTTAGGGCTACCTTGATAGTGGTCGAGATACATGCCATTGCCGCCAGGAGTCATAATCACGCTGTGATTCATCAATGCAGCAGCAATACCGCCCTCTTCGCCACGCCAGCTCATCACAGTGGCAGATGGAGCCAAACCACCTTCGAGGATTTCGTCCCAACCGATGATTTTCTTACCCTTAGTGGCAAGATATTTCTCCATGCGCTGAATCACGTAGCTTTGCAATTTTTCTTCAGCAGTGTGCTTTTCGTCGGCCTTCAAGCCAAGTTCCTTGATGCGCTTTTGGCACTTAGGGCATGATTTCCAGCTTGTTTTAGGGCATTCGTCACCACCGATATGGAAATATTCGCTTGGGAACAATGGCACCATTTCGTCGATGATGTCTTGGAGGAACTTAAACATATCTTCCTTACCAGGGCACATCACTACGTCTTCAACACCCCAAATCACGCGAGGCGAAGACTTCTCGCCCTTGCACGAAAGCTTTGGATAAGCAGCGATTGCAGCCATTTCGTGGCCAGGGAGTTCAAGTTCTGGCACAACGGTGATAAAGCGGTCAGCCGCATATTTCACGATATCCTTGATTTGCTCTTGAGTGTAATATCCAGCATGGATAGTGCCTTCGCCTTCCACACGGCTTGAAGCAATCTTGTTGAGCTTAGGATATTTTTTGCTTTCGATGCGCCAGCCTTGGTCGTCGGTCAAGTGCCAGTGCATACGGTTGATCTTAAACAACGACAGCACGTCGATGTATTTCTTCACGCTTTCTGCAGGCAAGAAGTGGCGACATGGGTCAAGCATAATACCACGGTAGCCAAAGCGAGGTTGGTCCTTAACGCACACTGCAGGAGCAGTCCATTCCACGCCCTTCACCACCGAAGGACTTTCGATTTCGGCAGGAAGCAATTGCAAGAACGATTGCATAGCATAAAACAAGCCATGAGCAGTCTTAGCCTTTGCGGTAACGCCAGTAGGCTTCACGCATAGCGAGTAACCCTCATCGTTGGTGTTCATTGCAGGGTCAATAACCAATTTGATATTACCCTTATCAGCCACCTTCACGCCAAGGCCAGTTGACTGATTGATTTTCGCTGCGAAAAATTCGGCAATAGTCTTTGCTTCAGCAGATGTGGCAGCAAAAGCAGTAGACGCATCCACAGTGAAGTTTCCAGATGTAGCCACCAACTCTTGTGGCATAGGGATGATGTTGATGCCTCGGTTATAGCATTTCACATCGGCATTTACCGAGGCACAGAGCGAAGACACTCCGAGTGTAGCCACGGCTAACAAACTTAAAATTTTCTTCTTTTTCATCTATAGACAAATTTATTAGGTAAGATTTAGTTCAAAAAATTTTCTTTACGAAGGCGTTTATAACAACACAAACATAATTATTCCTAACATTTACGCTCCATTTCGACGTGTGCTCATCATTATAGCTGATTTTCAAATAAAATCAGGCACACCAAGCGATAGACAACAACGTAAATCTACTCGTTTTTATTAGTTTTGGTTTTATAATGCACTACAAAGATAATGCAAACAACATAAATAAGCAAGCGAAGCGCTGAAGGAGATTTTTGCTTCACATAGCCTCACGCACCACTCTCTCAATTCTGAGCAATACCACCATTTTTCTCACAAAATATAACTATATTTGTCGGTGATATGCGCTTGCTTCTTTCTTGTTTAGTTGGCGGCGCACATCACACAACAATACAACAAAAACAATCAATATGAGATTACTTGGCAATTTACTATGGTGGCTCTTTGGCGGCCTCGAATCAGCAATCGGTTACTTCACAGGCAGCATAGCCATGGCCCTCACCATTGTGGGCATACCGGTGGCACTGCAAACCATAAAACTCGGCTTACTCTGTCTGTGGCCATTCGGCGCAGAAGTAAAGCAGACCAATAGCCCGATTGGGTGCATACGCATCCCACTCAACATATTGTGGCTGATATTCGGCGGTTTGTGGGCTTGGATTACACACATCTTCTTCGGTGTGCTGCTTTGCATCACCATCATCGGCATACCTTTCGGAAGGCAACACTTCAAACTTGCCGGCTTGGTGCTTATGCCTTTTGGAAAAGAAGTTAAACTTAATTTTTAGCCCCGCGTTATGACCGAATACGAAAAGATGCTTGCTGGCGAGGTTTACTCTGCCGTCGACACAGATTTGCTCGAAAAGCTCAATCTCACTAAAGACCTTTGTTGGGAATACAATCAGATACGACCCACCCTCGTTGCCGAACGCAACCAGATGCTGCACAAGATTCTCGGCAAATGCGACGAGGACACATTTATCAATCAGCCATTTTATTGCGACTACGGCACGCACATCAGTGTGGGTAAGCGTTTCTTTGCCAACTTCAATCTCACCGTGCTCGACGAAGCCCTCGTGACCATCGGCGACGACTGCTTTATCGGCCCCAACGTGGGCATCTACACGGCTTGCCACAGCACCGACCCCGACGAGCGAAACTCTCGCTGCGAATGGGCAAAACCCGTGACCATCGGCAACGATTGCTGGATTGGCGGTGGTGTGACCATCTTGCCTGGCGTGACCATTGGCAACCGTTGCACCATAGGCACCGGCAGCGTGGTGGTGAGCGACATCCCCGAGGGCAGCATCGCGGTGGGCAATCCCGCTAAGGTGGTCAAAAAGGTATAACTCCCTGAATACGGCTATCGCTCGCCGTGCTTTCTGATTTTACTCAGCACCTGGCGGCGAGCCGACTCCACGCCCGCCGATAGCGGTTCTTCGGCAAGCATCTCCAATATCCTGCGCAACTCATCGAGCAACTCAGGATAATGTCGGCATTGCTCGTAAGCCAACTTCATGCACTGCGCCCTTATGGCATAGGGCTGACTGCTGGCACAGCAGCCATTGAGACAGAAGTCGATAAACTCTGCGCAAAGATCATCCTCACAAAACGGCTGATGCAGCAGCAACCACAGCGTCAACCTAAGCCGCGTGGTGTTGGTTTCCTCCATGGCTCGATGCACAAGTTCGTCGTGCTTCGGCAACAACCAGCGTAACTCCTCGTCGCTGAAATGCGTGAAAACATACAAGGCATTCACCGACACGCGCTCATCGGCATCACTGGAGAGGCTATATAGCGCCTCAAGCCCCATGCCCGAGCCATCAGCCCACGCCAAGGTGCGCAGATCAGCCACTTGTGCAGGGCTCAAGCGCCCCGCCATAAGGCTTCGCATGCGATTTTTCAATATGTCGGCACCATTTTTCATTATACACTTCGTGATTTTTTTCGAATGCAAATATAATAACACCACTCCATTTTCTCTCGCATTACCTTCGCATTGTTAGCGCGATATTTGCATTGTTTTCAAGATTATCCTAATTTTGCAAAAAATTTTGTAGCATTGGCTAAAAAGCACATTTCATCGTGTGCAAAAAACGTGTGGCTCCATTAGCAACGATTAAACAAAAAAAACTTAAAAATATAATCAAAAACAACATCGAATATGAATTTTTTAGAGGAGAAGATTCTGCAAGACGGCGTGATTAAAGAAGGTAACATCCTTAAGGTGGACAGTTTTCTAAACCATCAAATAGATGTGGACATCTTGCGCCAAATGATCTATGAATTCAAGCGCAGATTTCGCGGCATTAAGGTTAACAAGGTATTGACCATCGAAGCAAGCGGCATTGCCATAGCAACCCTGCTCGGCAACCTCTACGACGTGCCTGTGGTGTTCGCCAAGAAAAGTGAGGCCGTGACAAACACCGACGACAAATACATGTCGAAAGCATATTCGTTCACACACAAGAAATACAACAACGTGCTTATCTCGCGCCCATACCTATCGGCTACCGACAAGGTGCTTATAGTTGACGATTTCCTTGCCGATGGCGAGGCTGCACACGCGCTGATTGACCTGGTGCATCAGGCTGGAGGCGAAGTTGTTGGCGTGGGCATTGCCGTAGAAAAAGGGCAACAAAAAGGCGGCAAGATGCTACGCGACGAGGGCTACAAGGTGGAATCAATCGCCATCATCGAATCGATGGACTGGCAGACACAAACCATCAAATTTCGCGAACAACCAGAAAGCCAACTCTCTGGAACAAACCTCAAAATAGGATAATACACGCACCCCCTCACGATGAAAAAATTCTCGAGCATCTATCAGACCGATGGCTTAGTGCCACTACAACAAGCCATCCCCTTTGGCTTGCAGCACGTGCTGGCAATGTTTGTCTCGAACATCACTCCCGTCATCATTCTTGCCAACGTGGCAGGCATCGATGCCGAACTACGAGCAGCATTGATACAAAACTGTATGATCATAGCCAGCATCGGCACACTGATTCAGCTCTATCCTGTATGGCGAGTGGGTTCGCGACTGCCTATCGTGATGGGCATCAGCTTCACCTTCCTTTCGCTTGCCATATCCATCTCGGTGAGCCACGGCATGGGTTCGCTCATTGGAGCTGTGATAGTGGGCGGTATCGTGGAAGGATGCTTAGGACTTTTCCCAAAATATTGGACTAAACTAATCTCTCCAATCGTGGCTGCCACTGTGGTCACCGCAATTGGATTCTCACTACTCCCAGTGGGAGCAAACAGCTTTGCCGGAGGGCAAGGCGCTGCCGACTTCGGCAGTATGCCAAACTGGATTGTGGGCACTATCACCCTGCTCACCTGCCTGATAGTGATGGTGTTTGGCCGAGGACTATTGCGATCACTGTCGGTGCTTGTGGGTCTGATTGTGGGCTATGTGGTGTCGCTATTCTTAGGGATAGTAGACCTCTCGGTGCTCAAC
The DNA here is from genome assembly GCA_905210415.1 of uncultured Prevotellaceae bacterium. Taxonomy (GTDB): domain Bacteria; phylum Bacteroidota; class Bacteroidia; order Bacteroidales; family Muribaculaceae; genus SFTJ01. Next base: position 5,146 of record CAJLWM010000008.1, on the reverse strand, counting down.
GGCCTACAAGCCATATCACTGCCCACACTGATGCCATTCACCCCAGAGTTTCACATCGACACCATCTTGGCGCTGGTGTGCGTATATCTTGTGTCGGCCACCGAAACCATCGGCGACACCTCGGCACTATGCTCGGGCGCGCTCTCACGCAAGCCCACCACTCGTGAACTGGGCGGCTCGGTAGCCTGCGACGGGTTTGTGAGCATCGTTGCCGGATTGTTTGGCTGCACGCCTATCACTTCTTTCTCGCAAAACGTAGGGCTTGCCACCATATCAAAGGTAGTGAACCGCTTTGCTATAGCCACAGGTGCCATCATCATGATGATGGCTGGATTCTTCCCAATTATCGGACGCACCCTGGCAACCATTCCGCAAGCCGTGCTTGGAGGCTGCACACTGATGATGTTTGGCGGCATCTTGTTTGCCGGATTCGGAATGATGGCAAAATGCGGATTCTCCAACCGCAATATGATTATCGTGAGCACATCGCTCAGCGTTGGCCTCGGATTCACCCAAGCCACTGGCATGTTTGCCATATTCCCCGACATCGTGCAAACGATTTTCGCCGAGAACTGTGTAGCCGTGGTGTTTGTGATAGCCGTGGTTCTCAACCTGCTTCTCCCCAAAGAGGAGAAATGCGCATAATGCCCTAAAATCAGCGAAAATCGCCCATTTTTTCGATAATAACACACACCATATCGAAAAATTCACTATATTTGCCATAGTTATACAAAACGGATAAAAAAGTATGAATCATGGCGATGCCTTAGCATCTGCCTATTAAAAACTTAATTAAAAAACTAAACATTCATTATTATGGCAAATTTATTAGACGAAACCACTGGTCCTTTCAACGAAGCTGGTCGCGACATACACGTCATTGACCGTCAACTTCCTGTGACAATCTCATTCGGTTCTACTCTGTTTGAAATAGCATTGTGGGTCACCATCCCTGTGCTTGTGATTATATATGTGGCAATCTTTGGCAGCACCCTGCAAGACCCTCTATTGGTGGGCGCATTGGGCTGCCTAATCGGCATTCTGCCTGGCATAATCTTTATCTTTATGAAGATTTCGGCTCGCAACTACTTCCAACAGCTGGAGCAACGCATTCAAGCCGAGGCATCAAACATCGACAACTATCTTGAGCAACGCGTGCAGATATTGCAAAACGTGGTGGGCATCGTTGACCGCGCCATTGAGCTCGACAAGGATGTGATGAAATCGGTGGCTGCCCTGCGCGGCGGTAAGATCACCGACGGCAACCGCAGCGACATCAACTCGCAAGTAAACGTAGCTTTTGGTCGTCTGTTTCCACAAGTGGAAGCTTATCCTGAACTCAAAGCGCACAATGCCATTGCCGACGCTATGCAGCAAAACAGCTATCTACAACGCGAAATCACTGCTGCCCGCACCGTCTACAATAGCCGCGTCACTCAATGGAACACCGACATATTCGATTGGCCTACTAAGATGATTGTGGCTGCACGACAAGGCTACACCACTCGCATTCCGTTCACTGCATCGGCTGAAACTCGCGAAATGGCTCGAAGCAAATTCTTCTAATCTTTTTCTGACTCGTTATGGTGACCGACATATACGACCCTCTCAACGAGTATGTCAACGTGTTTCATGGTCGCTTCAAAGACGTGGCTGAAGCCACCTTCGCCGAACTCGCCGACGAAGCGAAAGTTGACGTCAACGCCAACCAAGAGACATGTCGCCAAATCTACTCATACGAGAGCGAATTAGCTTCCGGAAAATCCTCATATGAAAAATGGAACGCACTCAACATCATTCTATGGTTTGTGGTGCTGGGGGGCATTGCGGCAGGCTTTATCCTCTATCATACGAGGGATCTGACTGAAGAAATCATCCTCGCGATAGTGCTCGTAGAGGCTTTCTGCCTATCGCTGCTCTTCCTCAAGGTGCGACCCAGAATGAAGGCGTTGCGTGAAGAAAACGAAGAACTTACCGACAACATCCAAGAACTCAAAAACGAGGCTTGGCAACAAATGGCGCCGCTCAATCACCTATACGATTGGGACATACTCACTCGCATGATGTCGGAAACCGTGCCTCGACTGCAATTCGACCCATATTTCACCACCAAGCGATTGGCCGACCTGCAGCAGACCTACGGTTGGAACAGTTCTTTCAACGACTCCCGATCGGTGATATACTCCCATTCGGGACTTATCAACGGCAACCCGTTTGTGATTTGCCGCACTCGCACCATGGAGATGGGCTCCCGCACTTATTACGGGCATAAGACCATCCACTGGACCACCCGCGAACGTGGCGCCGACGGCAAATACCACACCGTGCATCACAGCGAAACCCTTACGGCAAGCGTCACGGCGCCATATCCCGAATATTTCGAGAAAACACGCCTAATATACGGCAACACGGCTGCACCCGACTTGATTTTCTATCGCGTCCCAAACAATCTGGCTGGCAAAGAAAATTCATTCTCCTATAAGAGGAAGCGACGCTCGCTGAGAAAGAAGGCGCGCGACTTGAGCAACGCCGACTTTGCTATGATGACAAACGAGGAGTTTGAAGTGGCTTTCGACGCAAGCAACCGCAACAACAATCAGCAGTTTGCCTTGCTGTTCACGCCCCTTGCGCAAGAGAGCATGCTACGCATTCTCAGCGACGAGACGGTGGGATATGGCGACGACTTCTCTTTTGAAAAAACCCAGATGATAAACGTGATTACGCCGTCTCACATACAGACGCTCGACCTCGATTTGAACCCTGAGCAATATCATCATTTCGATTTCGACGAGGCCAAAAAGGCGTTCTACGACATCAACGCCCAATATTTCCGCGCAATCTATTTCAGTTTCGCGCCTCTGCTCTGCGTGCCTATGTATCAGCAGATTCGTCCGCTAAGCGACATCTATGGCCGCGAGATGCCCTCTCACAGCTCGTTTTGGGAACACGAAGCCATTGCCAACCATTGGGGACAGGACAAATTTATGCATCCAAGCTGCGTGACCGACTGTATCCTCAAAACCAAGCAGAAGCACTCCAAAGGCAACGACTCCACAATTACCGTATATGCCCACGGATACCGTGCCGAGCGACACGTTGAATACATCCAAAGATATGGTGGCGACGGCAGATGGCACAATGTGCCTGTGGAATGGTATGAATATTTGCCTGTTACCGGCACTGGCGCTATCTCGCTGCACGAGGACAATGATTTCGACGATAGCAACATCTCGCCACGCCAACGCAAAGACCACATCAGCTCACTGCTCGACAAGGCGCAATATCAGTCGTATCGCCGACACATTGCCTCAAAGCTGACGCATTAAACCCAAATCGGTCATTAGGACGTAAATGTAAGCTTTTTCTCCTGCTTGGAGTCTTTCGGTTTTTATAAGGCATCTTTTGTTTGTTTTTAACTCGCAATAGCTTGCTATTACTCATTAAAAAGGCAATCAAAATCTGCACTTATAAAACTCCGAAACCCTACCAAGCCCTAATGCCCGAAATGGGTTAACCCATTTCGATCGCTGTTATGACATAAAAAAATTCGGGGGAAAGGTACAATCCCGTAATACCGCATTGCCTTTATCCCCCGAAACATACATGTTTGTCTACCATCTAAGTGTGTCTTATTACGTATTCGCGTTAATCTACAAATTATATCACCCTATAACTCAAAAGACAATACGAACATTCTTAGATTTTTCTATCTTACTTTTTTACCCTGTAGTTCTGTTGTTTTAATCTTTAATCGCACCACGCAGCAAAACCTTGCTCCGCCCCGTGTTAAAATTTGCTAAACAATAGCACCTTGTGTAGTTTGGGGTCATCCTGATGGTGGCTTTTCCTCACGCAGATGCCCTCAGATTTTTCGAAATTTTGGCGACTATGGATAACCGCTGCCAGAGCTTCGGAGAGCCTACGGATAAAATCCGCCCGTAGGGCCTCGGCATGCCACGTCCGCGTAATGCGTTAGTAATCATTATATTATCACCACCAGGATGCGGACGCGCCCCTACCGGCGAGTGATATCCACCGTCGCTTAAATCCAATAAAATCTGCGGAATCTGCGTGAGCATTAAACACCCGACCCGCGCCCCAAACACCCACGCCTGCGCACCCACGGCACTGCCGCGCTATTCGCTCAGCTCCGCAAAAACCTCGCCATCGATGTCAAGGATATGCTGAATAGGCACTCGGCTACCATCGGTCATCACCAACTGGAAATTATAGTCGTCAATCTCTCGCAGGCGCGCCGACTTCTGGCAATATGCCCCACCCGACTTCCTGTCGTCGGGCACAAAATACGTCACCTCAACAAGCGGCCTGGTGGGCAACGCCCTGCGCAGCAGCGCCATCTTGCGATTGAGCATGATGGCTGCCTCATCGCCAATATCATCGAGCGACGAGGTGAGGCGTGATGTCTCGGCTATTGCCGCATCGTGCCCTGTGAGCGCCGCAAACGGGGCGAACTGTGCCGCACGCGAGCGCATGGGCATGCGATTGTGATGCTTCGGTTCGTAGTGCGGCAACCCGATTATATCTTCATACGTGTCGTTGTTCATGCCTTGTGTCCTCCTATCTGTGCGTTGCGTTCGCGTGCCGTGGCGCCTTCCTCAAAATTGAGCCCCTTTAGCAATGCGTTCTTGCCGAATTTCTTCTTTATCTCGAGCGTGGTTTCCATCATGCGCCGCTCCTTAGCCAACGCTTGCCGCTCAGCTTCGGCGCGTTGCTGCATCGCCTCACGGTCGGAGAAGAGGTTATATTCGGGCTGCGGGCGCAGTCGTTCTGCCGTCTGCTCATCAACGAGCCTGCCCACGGTTACGTTCAGGCGGCGAATGAGCAGGTCGGGATTTACCACGGCATCAAATATGCTCAGCACGCCATGCGTGATGATGCGGCTTGAGAACGTGTGATAAGCCAGGGTGACGCTGCCATGCGAGCCCTTGGGCACACGTCGCCCGTAGTGGTCGATTGCCACATCGCCTTGATAGCGGGCAGCGATGTCGGCATCGGTGAGGCTCTGTATGTCGTAGCCCACGTCGAGCGTAATCAGGTCGGTGGCAAGATGCTTGTCAAGCAGATTGAGCGCCATGCCCTCGGCCATCTCCTGCGCCACCACACGGGCCCTAGCCACCGGGTAGGC
>CAJLWM010000007.1 GCA_905210415.1 uncultured Prevotellaceae bacterium | reverse complement strand
GAAGAGAGGCTCGAACTCCCGACACCTGGTTTTGGAGACCAGTGCTCTACCGACTGAGCTATTCCCGTAGATAATTCCGGTTATATTCACATATTTCAGATTCAACAACCGGAATCTTTGATTTTATCTCGAGATAATATCCTTATTCAGGAGTATTAGTCAATGATTTCGATGATCTGGCCAGAACCTACTGTACGACCACCTTCACGGATAGCGAAACGCAAACCAAGGTCGCATGCTACTGGAGTGATCAACTTAACTTGGATAGTTACGTGGTCACCAGGCATTACCATTTCAACGCCTTCTGGAAGAGTGATTTCACCAGTTACGTCGAGTGTACGTATATAGAATTGTGGACGGTAGTGGTTACGGAATGGAGTGTGACGACCACCTTCTTTTTCAGTCAAGACGTAAACTTGAGCCTTGAATTCGTCGTGTGGTTTAACACATCCTGGGTGGCAGATTACCATACCACGCTTAAGTTCCTTCTTGTCGATACCACGAAGAAGAAGACCTACGTTGTCACCTGCTTCACCTTCATCAAGGAGCTTGCGGAACATTTCAACGCCAGTAACAACTGACTTCATTTCAGCACCAAGACCCATGATTTGAACTTCGTCACCTACCTTAACAACACCTGTTTCGATACGGCCTGTAGCAACAGTACCACGACCAGTGATTGAGAATACGTCTTCAACTGGCATCAAGAATGGCTTGTCAGTTGCACGTGGAGGCAATTGAATCCAGCTGTCAACAGCATCCATAAGTTCCATAACTTTGTCAACCCATTGTGGTTCACCGTTCAATGCACCAAGTGCAGAACCGCGGATGATTGGAGTATCTTCTTCGAATTCATATTGTGTAAGAAGATCTTGCATATCCATTTCAACGAGTTCGAGAAGTTCTGGGTCGTCAACCATATCACACTTGTTCAAGAATACAACAAGACGTGGAACGTTTACTTGGCGAGCCAAAAGGATGTGTTCACGAGTTTGAGGCATAGGACCGTCAGTTGCAGCAACTACTACGATTGCACCGTCCATTTGCGCAGCACCAGTAACCATGTTCTTAACGTAGTCGGCGTGACCCGGGCAGTCTACGTGTGCATAGTGACGTGTTGCAGTTTCATACTCAATGTGAGAAGTGTTGATAGTGATACCGCGTTCCTTCTCTTCTGGAGCGTTGTCAATCTGATCGAATGACTTAACATCTTCTCCACCGAAGCCCTTATCGTGAAGGACCTTAGAGATGGCAGCAGTCAAAGTAGTTTTACCGTGGTCAACGTGGCCAATAGTACCAATGTTAACGTGTGGCTTGGTTCTTTCAAATTTCTCTTTTGCCATAACTTTTTGCTATTTTTTGATTAAATGATTAACGTATTGTCGTTTAATATTTATTTTTAATCGAAAGTTTTTTTTATTCTCACCTGACTTTATTTTGTCAACTCAGAATTTCACTTTCTTTGAGCCGATGGCGGGAATTGAACCCGCGACCTCTTCCTTACCAAGGAAGCGCTCTACCCCTGAGCTACATTGGCGAACCACCGTTTTAAGGGCGTGGGTAGTGATGGATTCGAACCACCGAAGTCGAAAGACAGCAGATTTACAGTCTGCCCCATTTGGCCGCTCTGGAAACTACCCTTAAAAAAGCTTTCACAACACTCGTTTGCTTCCACTTTCTTTTTTTTGAGCCTCTTGTCGGATTCGAACCAACGACCCCGAGATTACAAATCACGTGCTCTGGCCAACTGAGCTAAAGAGGCATCACCCCAGCACTTATGGAAAACCACATTGTGCATAAGCGAGTGCAAAGTTACGCATATTTTTTTAATCAACAAATATTCCCACATTTTTTTTGCAAAATAATTTCATTTTCTTTGTCTCCGACCACCAAAGCATCCCGGAAGCACCATCTAATATGCTGAAAACGGGCAAAAACGCACATTATATATAGCATTCGCCCTTTCGGGCAAAAAAATTCGACCCTCCTGTCACTCGGCGCATCATACGGCGCCACGCATCTGGCAGAAAGGTCGAACATCAGCTCATGCCTCGCTTTTCCCTGGTGTGCGACACCATTAATGGTGCCGCACGCCTCGCAAGGAATTTGCCACTAATTATTATTTATCTCTCTTTGTTTTCTCAAGTTGATGATCAAGAGCATCTATGGCAGTGTCGACAGCTTCTTCAAACGAGTCAGCCACCTTCGAAGCGAACACTTCGCCCACTTGTGGTATCACGAGTTTGATTGCAGCCTCCTTATTCATAGCAGACTCTGGCTTTATCACTTTTAAGGTAACATCTACCTTCTCTATTGCATCGTTACGACGTGCAAGACGTTCGATCTTGCGAGTAATGAAACTTTCCAACTTTTCAGATGCGTCAAAATGGATGGCTTTAATTTTAATTTCCATGTTGTCCTCCTTTTTTTAATGCCCGTGGATGGGCTGATTGGTAATTCTCTTTAAGTTCACTAAACGTTATATGAGTATACACCTGCGTAGCCGCCAACGATTCGTGGCCAAGCAGTTCTTTCACATTATTCAATTCGGCTCCGTGGTTGAGCATCGCCGAGGCAAACGAGTGGCGTAGCACGTGTGGCGAAAATTTGTTGCTACCACCCACCTGCTTCAGGGCTTCGTGCACCACCTTATACACCAGCGAGGCATACAGTGGCTTTCCGCTTTTGCAGATGAAGAATGTCTCGCATCCTATGGCCACATCGTCGCGCAACTTGCGATATATGGTTATCCATCTCAGCAGTTCGTCTCCAAAAGGCACCACCCTATCCTTGTCGCGCTTGCCATGCACCTTCATCTCCATCTTCCTGGCATCGACATTCACGTCGAGCAGGTCGATTAGTTCGGCACGGCGAATACCCGTCTCATAGAGCATCATCACCATCAACTTGTTGCGCACAGCTTCGAAGTCGCTTTCGTCCACCGCCTCGTCTATGAGCGTGTCCATCGCTTCGGTGCGCATATAACTTGGCAATCGTTGCGGCACTTTTGCCAATTCCACTTCGTCGGCAGGATTATCATCGATTTCGCCTATGCGCTCCATATATTTATATAGAGCTCGCACAGCTTGCACCTTTCGGCGTATGGTGCGAGGGGCGTCACCGGCATTCGAGCGAGCCATCATCCATCTGCGCACATCGCTCTGCGACGCATTAGCTAACTTAAATGACTCATTCTCATCACCGCCGAGAAAACCAGAGAACTGATCAAGGTCGTTCTTATAAGACAAAACGGTATGAACCGAATAATTCAGTTCATACCGTAAATATTTTAAGAATCCCTCAATAGTCATACTCGAAGTGATTACGTTAATGTTATCACAAGCGAATATAGTAAGAAATATTGAGCTTTACAAATTCTTTTGTTATTTTTTATTCTTCTACCGAACGAAGTTTTTGAACATAAACAGCCTTCATCATCTTCTTGCGGTTTGTAACCGATGGCTTTTCAAATGCTTGACGAGCGCGCAATTCCTTTACAACACCAGTCTTTTCATATTTTCTCTTAAACTTCTTAAGGGCTTTTTCGATGTTTTCGCCTTCCTTAACTTGTACGATAATCATTGTTCTAAATTTATTTTTTTGTTTTTACTTTTGTTTCTTATTTCTTTGCCACCTTTTCCTACCTCTCAGCGGCGCCGGCATTTTGCCCAACGCGCATCACCAATCAGCAGCCGCAGTGTGGCACTGCGGGGATTGTAATTTCTTCTATTATATTTATTTCGTTTTCAGTTATTTATAATATAAAAAACACATCCTCCTCTCTATTAATTGAGTCTGTTCCGCAGCTTTCTGGCGGAAATCGGTCGCAAATTTACAATTTTTTCTTCTTTCCCACAAGCATTTCGCATCAAACACGGCATTTTTTTTGCGCTAATGAGCATTATAACATCCAACAGCACACAAATTTGTGCATCTATCTATACAAAACTATCGCACCACTATCCTTCAACGAATAATATGGAATGCCGAGTTGCGACAAATCAGTTTTCACCTTATCAAGCTTATCCCGCCACATTCCGCCCGAAAGCACTATGCAGCGAGCACCATCGCGCACCTGCTCCCACGGCAGATTGGTTCGGCAATCATACGGCACTATGGCGTAGTCGGCATCAACGGCAAGCAGCCCTTCTTTAGTGATTGCCGATTTTCCGCCAATCACCACAATACGGTGTCCCATAACGAACGCATAATGGTGCTGGAACTCACAACCTGCCACGGCGCACGGTTCTTCTATCGGCACAACAGTATCTATGCCCAGCCGACACAACAGCGCTCTATGCTTTGCCGAAAAATCATCTACATCCACCTCGCGGTCGGGGCACCACAAATACCCCTTATGCGCCCGGAAATAAAACACTGGCGTGGAATTATAGGAATTGAGCACTATCAATCCTTCTTGAGGGGCAATGCTCATATTCACTATATGTATAGCCACACCGGCAATAGTTGCCACAAGAAACGCCATCACCGCCACGCCCTTGCGCTTCAGCACAAACATCACACCCAGCGACACAATCGCAAAATAATACGCAGCCACCACATAAGTAGTAATCCACACATTATCTATATGCGAGAACGACAAGTTGCCAAAGACATCCACCACCCATGCAAAGGCAGCCGTGCCACAATCAAGCACGATAGCAAGCAATGTCACATCCACTCCCGCAACAAGCAGCGCCACATACACCGCCGCGACAGCCACATACACCGGCATCAGCGGCAACACTATCAGATTGGCAATAAAAGCCAGAATTGACACCGTGTGGAAATAATATGCCGTTAATGCCGAGGTTGACAGCATCGAAACCACAGAAACCGACACGCAAAACGCCACATAGCGCACCACTCGATTTCGCACGTTGAGCACACCCTGCAATTTGCTGTACGCTATCAACAGCGAAGCCACCGTGACGAAACTGAGCAGAAAACCCACATCATACAGCGAGTTGGGCGAAACTACAAGTATCAGCAACGCAGCTCCGAGCAGCACATTAAGCGACATCACACGCCGATTGCTCACCACCGCCACTGCACCAAACGCGGCCATAAGCGCCGCTCTCGACACCGATGGCGACAGCCCGGTAAACATGGCAAAGGCCATTATAGCCAAAGCCACACACATCACTCGCGCCTTCAGTCTGCCTTTGCGTAGCACGGGCATAAGCAGCCACACCACAAACAAAGCCACCAACCCCACGTGCAATCCGCTCAATGCCACAATGTGGGCAACACCCGCCTGCGACATCAGCGTTCTGAACGAAGGATCGATATCCGCGCCATAACCAAGTAGCAACGCCGTGAGCAGCGACTTGGTCTGCGGCGACACCTCGGCATTCATCACGCTCGATCGTATGCCACCGCGAACTCGCTGCAACCAATAATACGGCGACAACGAGCGACCCACAATGGGCACACCCGACGCGTCATTTATAAATTGACTATATGCCGACGACTGCTCAAGCATATATCGCCGGTAATCAAACTCATAAGGATTTCCTGAATTTCTTATTTTTTCGAGGTTCGGGCGAAAAGCCACTCTATCTCCAGCCGAATAGCCATAGGCATTGCCGTTGATCAGCAGCGACACCACTCCCGCCTCCGACGTACGCACCATCAGCGAGGTTGACGCCTCGTTTTGCTTCACACGAGTCACCGTGCCAACGATTGGCTTATCGTCGCAAAACTTCTCTCCCAGGTCAGGCGGCAGACTCAGCCATGCATCGCCCATACCCAGCGCCACCGACAGCGCCACTATCGGCGCCATTACCACCTGCGATCGGCGCATCGGCCCGCACAAAGCATACACGCACACCAATCCCGCTACGGCTGCCACGCCAAGCACGATTGCCACCCACACGCACCATAGCGCTGGCATAGCACTGCACAGCAGTATGCCCACCACGAATGGCAATGCCACACGTAGCAACGGCACTTGCAGCAGAGGCGTACGATACATCACTTAGTCCATATAGCGTAAGAAGCAAATGCTTGCAGCAAAAGCATTTCGAGCCCGTTTTTCACTTCAGCACCCGCTTCGCGCGCCATGCGCATAAATTTGGTTTCATCGGGATTATATAGAAGATCATAGCACAGATGTTGCGGTGTAAGGTATTTATAAGGTATATCTGGGCACGAATCCACATCTGGATACATTCCCAACGGTGTAGTGTTCACTATCACCTTATGCATCTTCATATCGTTTTTCGTCAACTCTTCATACACCAGCGTTTCGGCGCTCTTGCGTCGCGACACCATCTGCACTTCAAGTCCAAGCTTACGCAGCGAATAACTGACAGCCTTTGCTGCGCCACCGGTGCCAAGCACCAACGCCGCGGTGTGATATGGCTTCAACATCGACCTTATCGAATCATTAAATCCGATAATATCTGAATTAAAGCCTTTCAACTTCAATTCACCCTTGCTTCGTATGAATTTTATCACATTCACAGCCCCCACTTCGCGCGCCTCGTCGTCGATTTCATCGAGGAACGGAATAACTTGTTCCTTATATGGTATAGTGACATTCAAGCCACACAAGTTCTCGTTTTCTGCCACTATCTCCATCAAGTCGCCCACATCGGGAATTTCAAAGTTGACATACTCAGCATTGATATTCTCCGATTGGAATTTCTGGTTGAAGTAGTTTTTAGAAAATGAGTGCACTAATGGATAGCCTATTAAACCATACACCTTTTCTGGCTGTGTTGTTGACATAAGATCGATTTTTAAGTTTTTCACAAAAATAACGCATAACTATGTATTTTGCAAACGGTATTATCGGAAATTCCACTAATTTCACCGCTTTACCCTACCCGACGCCACATAATGAGTCTTATAATACGGGCTATCGAGCAAATCTATCACCACACCTCGCGATGCGGCATGCACAAACTTACCGTCTTTGAGATACAGACCCACATGGTTGATTCTCGATCGGCTCTTTCGCGACGAGAAAAACACCAAATCGCCCTCACGAAGGTCGCTTTTCTTGATTTCCTTGCAGTTGATCTGGAGGATCCTCGCGGAATTGCGCTGCAGCGACACACCATACACCTCCTTATACAACTGGCTCACGAGTCCCGAGCAATCCACACCGCTACGCGAAGTGCCACCGTAGCGATAAGGCACGCCAAGCCACTTATCCACCTCGGCATATAGTTTTTTATTATCGCCAGCCTTCGCCTCCACTTCAGTCTGCCCTCCATCACCCGTAGAAGGCACCGACGTGGAATTGTCGTAAATATCATCAGTGGTGACCCTACGCGACGTGTGGCACGAAGTGAATAGCACCCCCATACACGCCACAGCAATGGCAAACATTATTTTTTCGATACGTTTATGCATTTCGGTTTAGTTTTTTTGGTTTAATCCTTCTCACGATTTATGGTTAATAAAAAAGCCGAAGTTCCTTGTGTAATAGCATAAAGCGTTTCACATTTTGGACTCCGGCTATATCTTTCACGCAATCGCCTTTGCCAGGCACGCATTGCGCACGATTTTATTCAGCTGTTTCTTGCTCAGTTTGTTCAGCCTCTTCAAACGAAGTGAAGCCAGCAGCCAAAAGCAGATTATACCAAGAAATGATTTTCTTTATGTCGTTGTTATACACACGTTCCTTGTCATAGTCTGGCAAAACACCTTCAAGGAATGCGTGAAGGGCCTCTGGAGTAGTATATTGCTTAGCATCCAATGCCTTACCTTCGTTTTTCTCATATATTGTGGTGAACACCTTAGCCAATGGCACTTCCTCGCCATAAGTGTAGATAGCGATATCACCAAGCGAAACAATCTTGTCGCGAGTGTAAGCTGGCACGCGCTTCTTATCACTAAGGTTTTGCACAATTATCATGTTCTTGCCATACGATACCAATTCATAAAGACCTGGCTTACCAGATATTGAAAGAATTTTCTTAAGCATAATTTTATTTTATCTATTGTTTATTTAATTGAAATGTAGATTGCAAAGTTAATTGAAATGTTTGGGATGTGCAATAACAAACAATCACACACAAAAATCTATCTCAATATTTCGAAGTTACGAAATATTGTGTAAATTTACATCACATTATAATATCGAACCTCCATCACGTTCTTTTTTTTAATAACTATCGATTATGAAAATTGCAACATCTTTAATTATTGGCCTACTCTGTACGCTATCATCATTTGCACAAACAACACCCGACTCCACGCCCTCCACAAGCGAATCTGCAGCTTCGGCAGTGAAATCAAGCCTCACCGGAAGCATGTACGAAATCGTTGCTTGTGCCGACAATAACGATCTCATTTTTTCCCTTAACAAAGAGACGGGCGAGGTTAAATATTTGAGTTTCGGCAAATATATCAATATCAGCCGCCAAGAGACCCCTGAAGATGTCGCTGAGGCTGGTAAGATAAATTATCAGCTGGTAATGTCCTCCACCTCTGTTTATCTTATAAACCTCAATGGTGGCACTATCTGGTATTTGAAAAGCACAGGATTTACTCACAGTAAGGACAAATTCGTCTTGCTGAAAAGAAAGTAGCATCAGCATCGATAAATCGAAAAATCGCAGACACTCACCAACAATTCTGCGGAATCGGTATAAAACAAAGCCGGTTCCGCAGATTTTTTCTTCTGTGCGATAATTTCTACGCGTGGGCACGGATTTTGCCCACGCACCTGATACCTTTGCCAAAAGGTAATCAAAAAAGAAATAGTATGAACACAGACGAAAAACTACAAAATGGCGCAAACATCTACAACGAGTATCATCGAAAATACTACGACAACGATTTTTTCAACGACTGCGAACGGCAATACGTGAGCGAAATCATCGAGGCGTGCGAACTCAATTTCTACGACCGCCTGATTCCCAAGCGCGAAATGTATCTCGCTCTCGACTATTGCCACCGCGCCAATCGTGCCGTGAAGATAGTGCTCGATGCGCAGTTTCTCGCGGGCGACGACCTTAACGCCTACATCGCACGCCACAAGGGCAACCGACTCAAACTGCTTGGCGCCGGTTCTCACGCTCACCAACAGTTCGACCGCTCGTTTCACATCGAATATCAGCCCCGCCCTCTGGCGCTGCTCAGCCGCCGCATGCACGCCTTTCTCTCACATTAGCCACAGCAGAAATGTTGAATCTATCAAGAAAATAGTTGTTTAGCCAAAATTTTTACTATCTTTGTAATTAATTATTAACTAACAATTTATACCTATGAGAAAAATAGTTTGGACTCTTGCAGCATTATTGCTGATTTTATCATCTTGTGCAAAATCAAATGAAGAAAAGGCTGAGGCACTAATCAAAGAAAACCTTCAACAAACCTTGCCACACCCCGAAAGCTACAAGCCCATTTCTACAGTTGTTGATAGCGCATTTTTCGATGTGCAAAACCTGATGGACGCTGCAAAGACTGTTCAAGAATTAGCCAAGCTACTTCAATTGCAAGTAGAATATAACATCGAAGTCGAATCTGCGATGTTATCTATGGACACAAATACTCCCACAAAGTATTCCTCCGAATTTGAACGCAAAAATTACAACGATGCGAAGGAAAAATACGATAAATACGCTAAATTTCTTAAGAAAAACTCGTCGCAGATCACCGCATCTATAAAAAATCTAAAGGAATCCGTTGCCAATATGTACGGCGACGAACACTCTTGCTGGGTTGCCTGTCATAAATTCTCAGCAATGAATAAAGCAAACACAGCTAACGAAACGTACGAACTCATTTTTTCTGCGATAAAGATTTCACACGATGCGGAGATGGCATGATGAAACAAGAATTTGAAAAATTAATGACACTATTCGATAACATATATGATGCAGAAGACGAGGACGAAGTGATAGAAATATTCAATCATTATAATTACTACTTTTAATACTACACAGGCATAAGTAGCTTGCATTTTGCCTTACCAGCATAAGGCAAACCCTTTTACGCCCATTTTTCAGCCTCATAATGCGAGATTTACCTATTTGGGCTTAGTGTATGTCGATTGTTCGGACTAAAATGATTATTTTTGTAGGATTATTTCGAAATGGCAATTGCGATGGATTCAAAGAAAATTATCATAAAAGGTGCAAGGGTTAACAACTTAAAGAACATCGATGTAGAGATACCTCGAGGCAAACTTGTGGTAGTAACAGGACTATCGGGAAGCGGCAAATCGTCGCTCGCCTTCGACACGCTGTATGCCGAAGGGCAACGCCGATATGTGGAAAGTCTCTCATCGTATGCCCGTCAGTTCCTTGGTAAAATGGCAAAACCAGATTGCGACTTCATCAAAGGTTTGCCTCCTGCCATCGCCATCGAGCAAAAGGTCACCACTCGCAATTCGCGAAGCACCGTGGGCACATCTACTGAGATATACGACTATCTGCGAATGCTGTTTGCCCGCATTGGCAAGACCTACTCTCCTATCTCTGGACAACTGGTGAAGAAACACACGTCGAACGACGTGATCAACGCCATCAACAGTTATCCTATAGGCACGCGCATAGCCATTCTTGCCAACTTGCAATTGCCTGCCGACCGCGACTTCGCCACACAACTATCCATCTTGGTGAAAGGCGGTTACTCGCGACTTGAACACGAAGGCAAATTCGTGTCAATCACCGACCTAATTCCTGAAGCAGACTCACTCGACTACCATCAATATAGGTTGCTTATCGACCGCCTTGCCGTGACTCGCACCAAGGAGGACGATATGCGCATGCTCGACTCGCTTTCGACAGCATTTTTTGAGGGCCGCGACGAATGCGTGATAATGATATGGCAAGCCAACGGCACCATTCAGACTCTGCAATTCTCAAAGCGTTTCGAGGCTGACGGCATCACTTTTCAAGAGCCAACCGACTTGATGTTCAACTTCAATAACCCAGTTGGCGCATGCCCTGTGTGCGAGGGTTTTGGCAAAGTCACAGGCATCGACGAGAACCTTGTGGTGCCTAATAAAGCCCTTTCAATCTACGATGACGCTGTGGCATGCTGGCGCGGAAAAATTATGGGTGAATGGAAAGACCAATTTATTCGCCAAGCCGTACCTGCAGGTTTTCCTATTCACACGCCTTACAACCAACTCACCGACGAGCAACGCCGTCTCTTGTGGCGTGGCGACAGCTACACAAAAGGCATCGACGCATTCTTCAATTTTGTGCAATCGAAGTCATACTCAATACAATATCGCGTGATGCTTGCCCGCTATCGAGGCAAGACCGTATGCCCTGAGTGCAACGGATCGCGCCTGAAAAAAGATGCGCAATACATCAAAATCAATGGTATGACCATAAGCGATATGGTGAAGATGCCTATCTCAAAACTCCTCGATTGGTTCAACGATTTACACCTCGACGAGGCCGACGCTCTAATCGCCAAACGCCTACAGGCGGAAATCACCAGCCGTCTGCGCTTTCTCAACGAGGTGGGCTTGGGCTATCTCACGCTCGACCGCATCTCATCTACGCTATCTGGCGGTGAAAGCCAACGCATTAGCCTCACCACATCGCTCGGCAGTTCGCTTGTGGGCTCAATCTACATCCTCGACGAACCAAGCATAGGCTTACACTCTCGCGACACTTCACGACTCATCAACGTGCTGAAAATGCTTCGCGACATAGGCAATACCGTGGTGGTGGTAGAACACGACGAAGACATAATACGCGCTGCCGACTATCTCATCGATATCGGCCCTGATGCCGGACGCTTGGGCGGAGAAATTGTGTACGCAGGTCCTCTTAAGCCTGATGCCAAGGCCAACCGAAGCTACACGCTGAAGTATCTTACGGGCGAACTAAGCATTGAAGTGCCCAAGATGCGACGCAATTGGAACAACTTCATTGAGGTGAAGGGCGCTGCTGAAAACAACCTCAAAGGCATCGACGTGAAATTTCCTCTCGGCGTAATCACTGTGGTGACTGGCGTAAGCGGTAGTGGCAAATCTACGCTCGTAAATCAGATTCTATATCGCGCATTGGCGCGTCGTCTCGACATCAACGTGGATGCTCCGGGCGCTTACCTCTCTATTGAGGGCGACCTCAGCCAAGTGGGCGGAATCGACTACGTTGACCAAAACCCTATTGGCAAATCGTCGCGCAGCAACCCTGCCACCTACCTCAAAGCATTCGACGAAATCCGACACCTCTTTGCCGAGCAACAGCTATCAAAGCAAATGGGATATAACGCCGGCTTCTTCTCGTTTAACGCTCCCGGTGGACGATGCGAAGATTGCAAGGGCGAAGGAACTATCACCATAGAGATGCAATTTATGGCCGACATCACGCTCGAATGCGAATCGTGCCACGGCAAACGATATAGCCAAAGCGCTCTTGAAGTGGAATATCGTGGCAAGAACATCTATGATGTGCTAAACATGACTGTGAACCAAGCCATTGAGTTTTTCAACGAAAAACCAGGCACTACCGAGCGACGCATAGTGAAGCGACTGAAGCCTCTGCAAGACGTGGGCCTTGGTTACATCAAACTGGGGCAATCATCATCATCGCTATCGGGCGGTGAAAACCAACGCGTAAAGTTGGCTTACTACCTCTGCGACGACCGTAAAACGCCTACTCTCTTCATTTTTGACGAACCTACCACGGGTCTGCACTTCCACGACATCAGCACCCTCATGAAGTCGTTCAACCAACTGATTGCCCACGGGCACTCTATCATCATCATTGAGCACAACATCGATGTGATAAAATGCGCCGATTATGTAATCGACATGGGCCCTGAGGGCGGCGACAAGGGAGGCAATGTGGTGGCAACAGGCACGCCAGAAGAAATAGCACAATGCCCCGAAAGCTACACTGGGCATTTCCTCGCCGAGAAGCTACATCCTAACAAGTAATTTCAGATTATTCGGAATAACCAACGAAAAAAGCAACATCTACGTGTGGTGCAATCTCTAAGCCAACTTCGCAGATGTTGCTTCTATATTATCTCCTCTCCGAAAATTTAAACCTAATTCGGAAATCTGATTATTTCTTATGCTTGATGCAGTATTCCATAAGCGCTACCACATCGTCAGGATCTTTGCTATTAAAGTTATTATCAGCCAAATATTGCTTAATCTCCTTCTTCAGTTTAGGAAAAGCCTTTTCAAAAACCTTTCCTGAGCGAATTGGCAACAATTTGCCATTAACCAACAGCACATAATCGTCTTTAACGGTGAACTTCAGGTCGCGAACCTTATTAAGGTCAACTACGCTCGGGTTAAACGCAATGCTTTGCACTCTCGATGCAGCAACAGTCTCGGTGCCAGTGCCATAGGCACCAATATGACCATCATAGTTTTCAAGCACAGTGTGGCGACGATAGCACAAACGCACATCATCATCATAAACCACCATTTGCACAAACGAAGCTTTACCGCCATAGAAAAACGCATCATCTCCAATTTTCACAAGGGTAACGTTTTCTGGACCAGCCAACGCCTCTACCTCACCATTTTTATTTTTAAAATGCATCTCATCAAGCAAAAAACAATAGTTTAGGGTGGCGCTTGCTCGAGAGCCGTCCTTGAAGTAAACCACACCTGGTTGGAAATCATCATATACATAAGCAGCGTTGGTTGGCATACGCTTCAACACGTCGGCTGCAGAAGTTGTATTCACTTTTTCTACCACATTTTGTGCCGTTACCACCGACACACTCCCTAAAAGCATTGCCGATAAAACTATCGCCTTACATATCTGTTTCACTTTCATAGTTTTTACGCTAAAATTTTTTCTATTCATTCTTTTTGGACACTGAAGACAACACCGCATTTTGCCCAAATAAGGTTTATAATTCACAAATATAATACAGAAACATCGCATTTTAGCACGCAAACCAAATTTTTTGGCAAAAAAAATTGGCTGCTAAACCTCATCAGAGGCCAGCAGCCAACATTCTATCTAACTCTGTCGCTCAAAAATTCAAGGACAGATTCACAACGTCATTACTTCTTTTTAGCGTCGATTTCCTTGAGCAATTCCTCAACAGCAACCTTCAACTGAGTATCCTCACCCTTGACCACTGTTTCTGGTGAGTTAGCCACCTTGATGTCTGGTTCCAATTGATCGTTTTCAAGATAACCACCGTCGGCCTTTTGATAGCCAATAACAGGAATACCGAATACCAAAGAATTATCGATAAGAGTTTCCCAGTTAACGCTTGTCATTGTTCCAGGAACAGGCATACCTACGAGCTTACCAATCTTCTTGTATTTGTAAACCCATGGGCTACCGTGTGCATTACTATAGTTGGCTTCGCATTGGAGCATAATAGAAGGCTTGTTCCAGCGGCGGCTTGGCATATCGCACGCTTCACGGCCTCTTGCCACTTGAGTAAGGTATTTTTCACCGCTGAAGAACACTTCGAGGTCTTCATGAAGGCGACCACCACCATTGAAGCGAGTGTCAATCACAATACCTTCCTTGTCGTTGAATTTACCCAAAACTTGTGAGTAAACGTCACGGAACGAAGCATCGTTCATCGATTGGATGTGTACATAACCAAGTCTGCCACCAGAGAGGCGTTCTACGTCGGCTTCACGAGCATCAACCCAACGCTTGTAGAGCAATGCATTGAATGCTCCAGATGCGATTGGCAATACCACTTCGTCCCAACGTGTGCCGTCGGCTGGATTATAGATAGAAACCAAAGTCTTCTTTCTACCCAATTCATTGAAAATCACAGCATAGTCAGTGCTATCATTGAGTTCTTCGCCATTGATGCGCTCGATGATGCAACCAGCCTTCATCTTTGAAGTAGCACGGTCAAATGGACCACCCTTCACCACTTCGTCTACCTTCATACCCTTGTCGGTATAAGTCCAGTCGTAGATAAGGCCAAGGCTCATAGTGCGTTCATCGTTCATCGATGCGTTGCCGTAATATCTGCCACCAGTGTGCGATACATTCAATTCACCAAGAATTTCACTCAACAATTCAGCGAAATCGTTATTGTTGTTGATATGAGGTAAGAACTTGCGGTAAGCTTCAGCCATCATTGGCCAATCAACACCGTGCATATTGGTGTTGTAGAAGCACTTAGCTTCTTGCTTAACCACGTGTTCAAACATATATGCGCGTTCTGCCTTATGATCAACCTTCATAGTTGCCGATGCAGTGATAGGAGTCTGCTTTTCGCCAGGAATGTCAATCTTCTTAGTAGAACCACCGATAAGGAACATCGATTTGCCATCGTCCATCATTTGCAGATAGCCACCACCTACGCCCTTGCTCACAAGGCGAGTTTCCTTGCTGCGAGTAGTGTATTTCCACAAGTCAGGCTTGCCTTCAAACGAAGTAGTGTAATATAAAGTTTCGCCGTCAGGAGTCAATGCAGCAGCACTGAGGTCAGAAGAGTTTGGAGTAAGGCGCACGATGCGGTCGCACATTCCTTCGAACTCAATAACGAGGTCTTTCTTTTCATCAGCCTTCTTTGAATCGTCGGCTTTACCCTTCTTCTTGCCTTTCTTGTCAGCCTTTGCCTTATCAGCTTTTGCCTTGCTTCCCTTTTGAGCTTTTTCTACTTCCTTCAAGAGCTCGTAGTCTTCCTTATTGAGGTTGAAACGGTCATAAGCATCCTTATTCATAAAGGCAAGCATAATGTCGTTTTGTGAACCCCAAGAAGCGTGTGAACGCATACCGTAACGGTCAGTTACAAACATAATAGCATTACCGTTCATCACCCAAGTAGGCATCATGCTGAAGTAGCCGCTGCCTGTGATATTGAAAATCTCACCACCTTGAGCGCTTACGATACCAGCATCGTAATATGGGTCGTGCTTTTTGTCAACAAATTGAATGCAGAACCACTTTCCGTCAGGACTCCACTCATAAGAGAATTCTTCGTTGTTGTCATACCACTTGCTGCCATCGGTGATTTGGCGCACCTTGTTTGACTCAAGGTTGAGCACCATCAATCGGCAACGGTCTTCGATAAACGCCAATTCCTTGCCGTCTGGTGAGAATTGTGGCGCATAACGCTCAATTTCAGTAGAAGGCAATACCACCTTTTCGTCGATAAGAGTAGCGTTAGCGAAGTTTTGGTCTTCCTTGCGAGAGATAGTGGCAGTGTAGAGTTGCCAGTTTCCGCCGCGTTCGCTTGCATAAGCAATAGTGCGATTGTCTTTCCAAGTCACACCGCGCTCTTCAGCGGCAGTCTGAGTGATTTGCTTAGTGGTGTTGTAATCAACCGACGTCACAAACACCTCGCCACGAGAGATGAAAGCCAATTGCTTGCCGTCTGGCGAAACCTCGCCCGACTTTGGCGATGCGAAAATCTTTGACACTTCTTCTTCTTCATCAAGAAGCACGTCAATCTTCACCTTCTTTGGCTCAGCGCCTTGCGATTTGATGTAAATTTCGCCATCGTAAGCGAAGCACAATGTGCCGTCGTTGGCCATTGAGAGGAATCTCACTGGGTGAGTAGCGAAATTAGTTACAGCCTTCACCTGAGCAGGGCTGTTGATATCCATTTGATAAACGTTGAACGAACCGCCATTTCTTTCACTCAAGAAATACACAGTCTTGCCATCAGATGCCAAGATTGGTTGACGATCCTCACCACCGCGATTAGTGAGGTTGGTATGCTTGCCTGTAGTGACGTCATACTTCCAAAGGTCGCGAGTCACCGATGAAGTGTGGTGCTTACGCAAAGCATCTTCAAATCCCTTGCAGTCGTTGTAGAGCATAGTCTTGCCGTCAGCGCTGAAGCAGATATTTTCGGCAGGAGTAGCGAGCACTTGTTGTGTGCGGCCGCCATTCACTGGCACCTTATACAATTCGCGAAGCGCGCCTGATGGGAACAATGCGCTCTTAGCAGGATCTTGAATGCAAGCACCGAAATACACCCACTTGCCGTCGTTTGAAAACGCGGTTGGGATTTCTCCAGCCGAGTTAGTAGTCAAGCGTTTAGCAGTGCCACCGTTTGCCGGCATCACAAACACGTCCATGTTGCCATGTCGGTCACTTGAGAACACAATCTGCTTGCCGTCTGGGCTCCAGATAGGGTTGTTCTCATAACTTGGTTGTGTGGTCAAGCGCACTGCTGTGCCACCCTGCGACGAAACTTTCCAGATGTCGCCCTTATACGAGAAGGCGATTTCCTTGCCATCTGGAGAAATTTTAGCCGTACGAAGCCATAATGGCGTAGACGCTCCAGCTGACAATGCAGCGAGCATCATTACGGTCAGTCCAATTGCTTTCTTTTTCATATAGCCTTTATAAAAATTTGTTTATTATATTATTCAGGTTATTCAGGTTTACGGATTTTGTAGTTCGTCTTCATTATAGTCATACCACTTTGAATACATCAAGTAGTTCTTGGCTATTTTCACATTCATCTCTTGTGCCTGTGCTGGGTCTACCTTCTTCTTAAACACTGCTGGCGCACCTGCCCACAATTCGTGAGGGCCAATCACAGTGCCCTTTTTCACAACGCTGCCGGCTGCCACAATAGCACCCTCGCCCACTTCCACGTCATCAAGGAGCACCGAGCCCATACCGATAAGCGCAAACGAGCGTATTTTAGCGCCATGAACAGTCACGTTGTGGCCTATCGACACGTCGTCGCCGATTTCGATGGTTGACTTCTGATATAGCGTGTGGAGCACACTGCCATCTTGAATATTAACGCGATTACCGATTGTGATAGTGTTAACATCGCCACGCAGCACTGTGCCAAACCACACAGTGCAATCGTTGCCCATTGTCACTTCGCCAATCAAGGCTGCATTGTCGGCGAGAAAACATCCTGTGCCATACTTTGGCTTGAGTATTTCGCCGTTACGATTGATTGTTCGTACAATTGCCATTTCTTCTATTTATGCTTTATTTTTTGTTATTTCAATTCCTTAGTTTTCTCTTCAAGCCATGCGCATTCTTCAGCAGTGAGATGCTTGCTTAGGCGTTCACGCACCATGGCGTGATATTCATTGATTTCTGCCACCTCAACGTCGGTGAGCATACTTCTATCTATCAGATTTAAGTCGTATGGGAGGAGCGTGAGGTTTTCAAACTTCATAAATCCGCCAAATTCTTCGCTGACCACATCGTTCACAGTGAGCACACAGTTCTCAATGCGTATGCCATACTCACCTGTCTTATAAAGTCCGGGCTCATTGCTTGTCACCATTCCAGGAACAAGTTCCACAGGATTTTCGTTTGTGCGAATGCTTTGAGGGCCCTCGTGCACCGAGAGGAAATGTCCCACGCCGTGACCGGTGCCGTGGAAGAAAGTCATGTGTTCTTTCCACAAGAATTGGCGGGCAAGCACATCGAGCTGCACACCGCGAGTGTGTTCGGGGAACACGGCATTGCCTAAAGCCAAATGGCCTTTCAGCACCAAAGTATAGTCGTGGCGCTCGGCATCAGTAGGGTTGCCAAGCGATACGGTGCGGGTGATGTCGGTAGTGCCGTCGAGATATTGCGCACCAGTGTCAACGAGCAGCAGGCCCTCGCCACGCAGTGTGGCTGCCGTAGCATCTTCTGGTTCGTAGTGCACAATAGCGCCGTGCGCGCCATAGCCGGCTATCATGCCGAAACTCTCATCCATATATAGTTCTTCCTTCTTTCTCTCCTCGATTGCCTTGCGAGCCACATCCATTTCGGTGATAGTGCCAGTAGGAGCCATCTTTTCAAGCCACATGAATGTGCGCACGAGTGCAGCACCATCGCGTTCCATCGCGTTGCGGAAACCGCCAATTTGCACTTCGTTTTTCACGCCCTTGAGCATTTTTATTGGGTTAGGCGCATATATCTTCGAGGCAATGGCAGAGGCAAGCGTATCGTTCACCTCATCGGCATCAATCAGCACATCCACCGATTGGCGCACCTTGCCGAGATATTCCACCACGCTCTCGTAGTCTTTCACCTTCACGCCTGCGCTCTTAAGGTGAGAAGCCACTTCGCCAGTAATCTTATCTTCGTCAACAAAAAGCACAGTCTCCTGCTCCGACACAAACAGATATGAAATCACCACCGGAGTGAAATCAACGTCAGAACCTCTCAGATTGAGTATCCAAGCGATGCTGTCGAGCGATGCCACGAGCATTGCCTGAGCATCATATCGCTCCACTGCCTGAAGCACGCGTTGCAATTTGCTCACAACGCTCTCGCCGGCATATTCCATAGCATGAACGTATGCCTTGCCAGATGGGCGAGCCGGACGATCGGTCCACACCTTATCGGCAGGAGCAAAATCTGTGGCCAAGCGGAAGCCATTGTTTCCGCAATACAATTCGAGTTCGCCCACCTGACGTGCCGAGAACAATCTGCCATCAACAGCTATGATAGCATCTTCACCAAGCACTTGAGCCAACCATTCTTCCTTTGTGTCAGGGTTAGGTCCATTTTCGCGATGCATCTCGAATCCACTGCCCTGCAATTGTTCTTCTGCTTGCAAGAAATAGCGCGAATCGGTCCACAGTGCAGCCTCGTCGGCAGTAATCACAGCCGTGCCGTTGCTGCCGGTGAATCCGCTCACCCAATCTCTCACTTTCCAATAGTCACATATATATTCGCTCTGGTGTGGGTCGGTGCCTGGTATGATCACTGCATCCACGCCCACTCGGCGCATCTCGGCGCGTATAGCCTCCAGATTTTTAACTGTGTTTTCGCTCATATTGTAGTAGTTATTTTATTAGATTTTTCTCTAAGATTTTCATTCTCCACGAGCCAAGCGCTTCTTTGCCTCGTCCATACGCCACTTGTTGGCCGCGAAACGGAATGCGAAGCCCACATGGCGCGCCACTGTAGGCAGTGTACCATAATATTTACACATTATGCCGAAGCGTTCTTTCAGCGATTTCTTGCGATTCTTCACCGATAGTCCATCGGCAAGATAAGAAATCACCGGCTTTTCGCCAAGATATGCGTTGGCTTTCGACGCTTTTAGGCATCTGATGCACCAATCATAGTCGGCTGAAAAGCGATATTGCATATCATAATGCCCCATAATGCTTCGCTTTGCCACAAACGCCTGATGGCACACGAGCATACCCGAAGCGAAACTCTTCACTGTGAGGCGTGCAGGCGCAGTGAGGTGGCGAGCGCCCAGCACATTGCCTTGCTCGTCAACCAACTGTGTTTGTCCGTAAATGATATCGGGTTCTTTGGCAGCCTCGTCGGCCATGCGCTGCAGCACATCGGCGTCGGCAAAGGCATCACCGGCATTCAAGAATATCAAATATTTACCTTCAGCCTTATCGATTGCCTTATTCATCGCATCATAGAGGCCATGGTCGGGCTCGCTCACGATCCTCACGTTAGGAATACCCGATGACCTCACCGCATCAAGCGTGGCATCGCTCGACGCACCGTCAATCACCAAATATTCGTAGTCTTGAAAAGATTGCTCGCGCACGCTATTAAGTGTGGGACTTATCACCCCCACAGCATTATAGGTTACGGTAACAACCGTAAATAAATTTTTATAGCCACCGTCCATTCTACAGTCTCGTAAAAGTTCAAAATTCAATATAGAGAGATTAGTCAAAGTTAGTAAAACAATACGGCATTTCCGAATGATTTAACATAGATTTAGAATACCCATTTTCTATCAGGCTTTTCACACCTTTAAGCGCAGCACAAAACGGGCTCCACCAGTGTATGTGGTATCAAGATAGACCTCTCCACCAAGCAGTTCGGCAACCGAGCGACAGATGGCAAGTCCGAGCCCCGTGCCTTGGCGGAATGAGTTGACCTTATAGAAGCGCTCAAATATCTCCTCGCCCTTACCTTCAGGCACGCCATCGCCAGTGTCGGCGCACGAGAATTCGCACCAACCATCGGCATCAGCGCCACGAAATTCCAGCGTGATGCTACCCTCATCGGTGTGTTTAAGGGCATTGGTAAGGTAATTCACGAGCACCTGCTGAACGCGTCGCGCATCGGTGCTGATGCTATAATTATCATCCACGTTGCTTTTGAATTTCATCTCAATATTTCGCTTGTTGCGGAATTGCACCGACTGCAATGCCATACGGCACATATCATTCACCACCACACGGCTATAATTGATATGCGACTTTCCGGATTTTAGGGAGCTGAAATCGAGAATATCGTCAACGAGCGTTATCAGCAACTCGGCATTCTGCGTGATGATTTTGCCATATTCGGCGCGTTCTTCATCGTTCATCGTGGCAGTGACGCCTGGCGAAGTGAGCAAATCCACGAATCCGCAGATGGCATTCAGCGGAGTGCGCACCTCGTGGCTCATGTTCTGCACAAATTCCACCTTGATGCGTTCCGACGACTCGGCTTTTTCTTTAGCCTCAACCAATTCCCTATTGGTAACCTCCAATTGGCGCTGATATTTGATAGTGTCGCTGATGTCCAAGCCAAACACATCCACATATATGCCATCCAACGCCACATAAAATGCGCAGTCCAAACCGTTCCATGTCTGTGCCACAAACTCAAAACTTGTTTTCCCGCCCTTGATGCACTCATTCAGTTTTCCGAGCAATAATGTAGATGATTTAGGCAACACTTGCATGAGCAAGCAGCCCTTGAGCATACGCCCAACACCATGAAACACCTTGCGCACATTTTTATTGCCCATCACCACGCTCAAATCCTTCACCTCACCATCGTCGCCGCGCAACATTCGCCCACGGAAATAGACGATTGGCATATTCTCAAAGAGGCTGGTGAATATACGATTGGTCTCAAGTTCGCGTATCTTCAATTCTTTCACCGTTATTGAGCGACGCATATATCCCACTACGAGCAAGAATATCAGCAGCAAAGCCGCAACAGAGATTACGACAATCTCCGAGAGATAACGCTCAAATATCGACTCCGGCCGATTGATCAACTCGGTATCGTCAGGCACAAGCGACATATCTATATCGAAGTGATGAAGCAAGCGATAATCCAGCACCACCCGCGTGTCGTTGCTACCATATTGTGGAATCTCGCGCGGACTCTTGCCACCAACCACATCCTTCACCACCGAGCGCAGATGCTCAAAGTAGGCGTCGTCGTTTAGCAAATATCCGCCCAGCACATTGCAGCCGTCGGAAAACCATCCATTGTCGCGAAACACAAAGCAAGGCGCCTTTGATGCTTCAAGCAGATAGATGGCGGAATTCATCAGCAAAAAATCGCTCTTGCCCGGAGTAATACCCAACCATGAGGCATAGATTACGGCATCTTCGCGCTTATCAAGAGCCGACAAGCGCCTGATAAGGCTGTCGCTGCTCACCTCTTTCGACCCGATAATATGCATATTCAGCTCAGGCTTTTGCTCCTGCGCATATTTGCACAATCTCTGATATGTGGTATGGCTAAACTGATCGTCGCCACTCACCAGATACACATTTTTCAATTCTGGCATGAGTGTGCACATCAAGTCCAACGTTTTTTCGGGGAAAATAGACATCGGTTGCATAGTGATGTTGAATCGCTTAACCAGTTGCGCGGCCGAGACACAGCGTTCGGGCGATATCACACGATCCAGCACTATCTGCAATTTATCTCCAGCATAGTCTGTTCCGCCCACGGCTATCATCGGTATTCCGGGGCAAACGGCATTTATGTCGTCGCACAGCGACAAGGTGCTGCTACCCAAAAGCATCACAGTCTTAGGGCGAAGCACTTGCATTTCTTCAGTCAAGTCATTCACCACAGAATCGAGCTGTTCCATAGTGGCAATACTTACCAAAGGGATGTGCATCACTTCCACACGCCCGCGGCAATCTTTTTCCACAAATTCGGTTACATTCCTTATCACGCGATTACTCCAGCGATAATATCCTGAATAGGTGGAAACCACAAGCATATCACAAGGCTTTTCCACTGGCTCCGCTTTCACTCCCATCACTACGATGCACATTAGAGTCAACAGAAGCGTTATCTTATTTTTCAATAGGTCTCTCAATATATTTTTAAGATTTAATTCTGTATCTTGAAGTCTTCTGCAACAAATGTAGCAATAAAAATCGATAATCATTTTCATTTTTTGCAAAAAAGAAAACATTTACAATAATCGCGCTTTTCAAGCGTTATATATTGTGATGAGAATTGGTAATTTTAAGCGACATATTATATTATTCGCACTTGCACTGATGGCTTTCGGCTTGCAAGCGCAAATCAACGACAAGGTCTTAAACCGCCCTTATGCCGACCTCAAGCGCGTGCATCTGGGCTTCTCTGTGGGTGTGGCATTCCAAAACCTCAGCCTCACCAACAACGGCTATGTCAGCCCCGAGGGCAATGCATGGTTTGCCGAGGTGCCAAGCCATTCACCGGGTTTCACCGTGGGTGTTCTTGCCGACATTCGCCTGAGCAAGCAGTTCAACCTGCGTTTCTCGCCTGGCATGCAGTTTGGCAGCAAGACCATCAAATTTCACGACGCCAACAATCTTGAAGCGCCGCTCAGCAGCCAAAACGTGAAATCAACATTCGTGGTGATGCCTGTAGATCTGAAATACTCGGCATTAAGGCACCACAATGTGCGCCCCTACGTGGTAGGCGGTGTGATGGGCGTGCTCGACGTGAGCAAACGTCGCCGCGAACAACTGCAATTCAATTCCACCGACGCCATGCTCACCATAGGCTTCGGTTGCGATATATACTTACCTTACTTCAAGTTCTGCCCTGAAGTGAAATTCTGCTTCGGCCTCAGCAACCTGATTAAGCGCGACCGCCCTGACTTGGAGGACGACCCTACGATGCAAGCATTCACCAACAGCATCGGCAAGGCAAAAAACAATATGATGGTGATTACATTCTATTTCGAATAATCTACCCACAACGCATTTACAACAAAATCAAATAAGAAAAATGTTTCGCAAAGCCCTAAATATTACATTCCTAATCGCTATGGTTCTGACGGCATTATCCGCCAAAGGTCAGACCGACGCACAATTCACGCAATATTGGGCTGCGCCAAACTATTATTGCCCTGCAGTGATAGGCAACACCGACAATATCCACGTCACCCTCGGCAGCCGCATGCAATGGATAGGCATCACCAATGCCCCGAAATCATTCAACGCCCTTGCCGACATGCCATTTAAGGTGGGCAGCCAACGCATGGCTGTGGGCTTGAACATCTCGCAACAAAGCATGGGCCTTTATCGCACCATCAATGCAGCAGCACAGATTGCCTACAAGCGCAAGATGCTCAAAGGCACTCTAAGCATCGGTCTACAAGCCGGATACGTCAATCAGACTTTCAAAGGCTCTGAAGTGTTTATCCCAGGCGACGACAATTATCACCAAACTGGCGACGATGCCATTCCTCAACAAGACGTGGCTGGCGGAAGCATCGACTTCGCGGCCGGTTTGGCATATAATCACAAATATTTCTGGCTTGCCGTTGCAGCCACTCACATCAACGAGGCAAGCATCACTCTGAAAACCGAAAACTCCACCGACGACCTTTATGAGTTTAAGGCCGGACGAACCTACTATTTTATGGGAGGAGGCAATATAGCGCTAAAAAATACGTTATTAGAATTACTACCTTCGGTGATGTTTAAGACTGATTCTCACTACTATCAAGCCGAAGCCACTGCTCGCGTGAGATACAACAAATTTCTCTCTGGCGGCGTGGGCTATCGTTGGAAAGACGCCGTGTCGGTGATGATTGGCGCTGAGTTTAAGGGCATATTCCTCGGATATAGCTACGACTACCCAATATCCAAGATAGTGAAAGGCACAAGCGGCAGCCATGAGCTGTGGCTTGGCTACAACGTGAAACTGAAAATGGGAGATGTGAATAAAAACAAGCATCGAAGCATAAGATTAATGTAAAAAAAACAAACAAAGAGAAAATATATAACTTACAATATGAAGAAACTATTATCTATAGTATCAATCGGTTTAGCGGTGGCATCATGCGGCTCATCACGAAGCCTCAGCGGCAGTTCAGGCGGCGAAGTCACCGGAGTGAGCGGTACAACATGGTCGGAACCTTCGCCTTATGGCATGGTGCTCGTAGACCGTGGCTCTATGAAAGTTGGTCCTGCCGAAGCCGATTCGCTTTGGGGCATCGAGGCTGAAGCCAGAGGCATCTCAGTGGACGGATTCTGGATGGACGAAACCGAAATCACCAATTCTAAGTATAAGCAATTTCTGTTTTGGGTGCGCGACTCTATCATTCGCGAGCGCCTTGCCGACCCTGCATACGGCGGCAACGAAGCATTCAAGATTGAAGAGGACAAAGAGGGCAACCCTATCACACCTCGCCTCAACTGGAACCGCCCAATTCCTTGGAAAAATGCCAACGAGGACGAACAACGCGCCATCGAAAGTGTTTATCGCACCAACGTGATCACTGGCGTACGCGAGCTCGACCCCGAACAAATGAATTATCGCTACGAAACATACAATCTCACCGAAGCGGCTAAACGCAAACACCGCCTCAACGCTGAGCGTCGCGACTACAACACCGACCACGCTGTAGACTACACCCTGCCTATCATCAGCAAGGACACTGCCTACATCGACGACGAGGGTAAGATCGTGCGCCAAACCATCTCACGCGCCCTTTCAAGCGACTTCGATTTTGTAAACACTTACATCGTGAACATATACCCCGACACCACTTGCTGGGTAAACGACTTTGAGAATGCCTACAACGAACCATATGTGCGTATGTATTTCTCAAATGCCGGCTACAACGACTATCCAGTGGTGGGCGTTAGCTGGGAACAAGCATCGGCATTCTGCGCTTGGCGCACAGAATTCCTCAAGCGCTCACTTGGCAAACAAGGAGTATACGTAGAGCCTTATCGCTTGCCTACCGAAGCCGAATGGGAATTTGCCGCTCGTGCCGGTATCAATAAAAACAAATATCCCTGGGAAGGCGACCTGCCACTCACTGAGAAAGACGGTTGCTTCTATGCCAACTTCAAGCCTATGGAGGGCAACTATGTGAAAGACGGCAACATCATCACCTCGCGCGTTGGCACCTACAGCCCTAACGACTTCGGACTATACGACATGGCGGGAAACGTGAGCGAATGGACCTCTACTGCCTACACCGAGAGCGTGAGCAAACTCACAAGCGACCTCAACCCTGAGTATCGCTATGCCGCTGCCAAGGAAGATCCTTATAAGATGACACGCAAAATCGTGCGCGGCGGTTCGTGGAAAGATGTGGCTCACAACATTCGCAGCGACATACGCATGTGGGAATATCAAAACGAACAACGCTCTTACATCGGTTTCCGCTGCGTGCGTTCGCACGTGGGCTTCGACCGCTCAAAGAAGCGTAAAAACTAATAGTGATGTATAACTCTTTACAAAAACATTAAAAACACATACTTGCAATGGGTAAGATTAAGAAATATAAAAATATAGTAGAGCGCTTCCTCTCCAACGAAGGCGGTCAGCGATTTTTCAACGCTGCATACAGCCTTGGTGCTGCTGTGGTAATCCTCGGTGCCCTCTTCAAGATTTTGCACCTTTCTGGCGGTAACGAGATGCTCTGCATCGGTATGGGCACTGAAGTGGTGATGTTCCTTCTCACCGCTTTCGACCGTCCTGAAAACCAATACAAATGGGAGGATGTTTTCCCTGTGCTCGGTTCGGGTGACCCTAACGACCGCCCTGACTTCAACACTGGCAACGGAATCATCATCAATGGTGGCGCCGCAACTAAAGACATCGCATCACACATGCCTAACGTAACTTCGGCACAAGCTCGCGCAGCTGCCGGCATCCCTCAAGGCATCGAACTATCTGACGCCGACACTGCTTCGCTCACCGACAGCATCGCTAAGATGGCTGCCGCAAGCGACCAGCTCAGCCGTATGGCAGAACTCACCGACGCCACTCAGCAATATCTCTCACAGATGTCGGCCATCAGCGAGCAAATGACGAAGCTCAAAGAAACCACCGAGGCGCTCAACAACGTGCAAGACACACTGCTTGCAAGCTATCGCGCTATCACCGACAACAGCGAGAATATCACCGAAAGTTCTACTGGATATGTTGAGCAAATGAACTCACTCAACCGCAACATCGGCGGATTGAACACAATCTACGAAATACAACTCAAGAGCATATCTTCTCAACTCGATAGCATCGACCGCGTGAACCGTGGCTTGAAGGATATTCGCGACATGTATGAAAAGAGTGCTGCCGAAAGCGCCAACTACTGCGACGAGACTGCACGCCTCGCTCACAACATGAAGCAACTCAACAGTGTGTATGAAAAGATGGTAAAGGCTATGACAGTGAGCATGTATCACCCTAACGTGATGCCTGGCGATATGCCATCATTTAACAATCAAGACAACAAAAACGATCAATAAGCAATATGGCAAGTGCTCGTAATCAGACCATAGGCAGAATGTCGCCCCGGCAGAAGATGATAAACCTTATGTATATCGTCCTCACCGCCATGTTGGCACTCAACGTGTCGAGCGACGTGCTAAATGGTTTCAGCCAAGTAGAGGACGGAATGGCTCGCTCCAACCGCACCCTCACTATGCGCAACGCGGCACTCCTCGACCAATTGCAGGCTTTCGTCGACAAAAACCCCGAAAAAGGGTCGGCATGGCTTGCCAAAGCCAAGGACGTGCATCGTGCCACCGACGACCTCTACCAATACATCGACTCGCTGAAATATGCCATCGTTGTTGAGGCTGACGGTGAAAACGCTAACGTAAAAGAAATTGAAAACAAAGAGAATATCGATGCCGCAGCTCACGTGATGCTGCCTCCTACCGGGAACAAAGGCGCCGAACTACGCAAGGCCGTGGATGCCTACCGCAATTTCGTGCTGCAATTCCTCGACGACAGCACAAAGGTGGCAAGCGTAAAAGCCGCTCTTTCTACCCAATTAAAAAACAAAACTGCCAATAACGCCAGAAAAAATTGGGAAGAAGCAATGTTTGAGGACATGCCTGTAGTGGCTGCTGTGACTCTGCTCTCTAAGCTCCAAGGCGACATCCGCTTTGCAGAGGGCGAAGTGCTTCAGACGCTCATCACCAACGTTGACCTCGGCGATGTGCGCGTGAACAAACTCAGCGCTTTTGTTGTGCCAAACTCTCGCATCGTTATGCGCGGTGGCAAATATAGCGCCGACATTGTGCTTGCTGCTGTCGACACCACTTCGCTACCTAAAGTATATATCAACGGTAGCCTTCTCGGAGGCGGTCGCGGACAATATGAAGTGGGCACCAGCAAAGCCGGCAATTTTGACTATTCTGGTTACATAGAAGTGCCTGCTGGCGACGGCTCGCTCTCGCGCTATCCATTCAAGTCGAGCTACACTGTCATTGAACCAATGGCTACAATTTCGGCAACTATGATGACCGTGCTCTATGCCGGTATCAACAACCCTATATCGATAGCCGTGCCTGGCGTGCCAAGTTCGTCTATCTCGGCAAGCATGACCAACGGTACGCTCACCCGTAGCGGCAACACTTGGATTGCCCGCCCTGCAAAGGTCGGCGCCGAAGCCGTAATAACCGTTACTGCCAATATGGATGGTCGTAAACAGACTGTGGGTAGCACAAAATTCCGTGTTCGCAAATTGCCAGACCCAATGCCATATATCGCCTATCGCGATGCCAACGGCGCAGAAAACCGCTATAAGGGCAGCAAACCGTTCTCTAAGACACTGTTGCTTCAATCCGAAGGCATTTCTGCGGCAATCGACGATGATATGCTCAACGTGGCTTACCGCGTGCTAAGCTTTGAGACAGTGTTCTTCGATTCTATGGGTAACGCTATCCCAGAAGTGTCGAGCGGCAGCAAGTTCTCTCAACGCCAACTCAACAGCTTCCGACGCCTCAACCGCGGCAAACGCTTCTACATCTCTAAGGTGCGTGCAGTGGGTCCTGACGGCATCGAACGTCAATTGGCTCCTATGGAAGTGCTCGTGAACTGATAATAACTAAGATAAACTCATCTATAATTCATAATAGAAACTATGAATGTAATAAAAATATTTGCAACTGCCCTACTCGCTGTGATTGCCGTTTCGGCTTCAGCACAGACCGAGAGCACCGCCTCGGTGGTTCGTCGTGCAAAGGCTGATGCTCAAAAAGCCAACGCTAAAAAAGCAGGCAACGTCACCGAACGTATGCAAACATTCTACGAAGTGAAAGCCAAAAGCGATGCCGACCTTCAATGGATGCGTGTGATATACCGTTCGCTCGACATCAAACAAGAAGCCAACACTTGCCTGTTTTATCCCGAAGAACCTAACCAAGACGGACAAAGCCTATTCTTCATCATCATGCGCCTGCTCATCAACGGACAAATCAACGCCTATGAATATCTCGACGGCCGCGAAATGTTCACCGACCAATATAAGGTGAAGGTGAAGGATATGCTCGACCGCTATGGCGTGATCTACACCAACGCTAAGGGCAGCACCGAGAAGAATCCTAAATTCCAAATCGAAGATGCCGACATCCCTGGCAACGAAGTACTCAGCTACTACATCATTGAGCGCTACGAATTCGACCGCGTGAGCAACAGCATCAGTCGCCACGTAGATGCCATCTGCCCTGTGCTGCATCGCTCTTCGGAATGGGGAGGCGAGGCCGTGAGATACCCAATGTTTTGGGTGAAACTTGCCGACATCCGCCCATATCTTGCTCAGCAATATGTGTTCACCGACAACGACAACAACTTGCCTCGCTACAACTACGACGACTATTTCATCCGCAATATGTATCGTGGCGACATCTATAAGACCAAAAACTTGCGCAACCTCACGCTCATGCAGATGTTTCCTGACCCTGACGATTTAAAGCACGCGCAAGACAGCATCGAGGCTCGTCTGGCATCGTTCGACAAAAACCTTTGGGTGCCAAGCCGCGAAGAATTGCAAGCACGCGCCGAAGCCGCTGAAGCAGCCGACACCACAAACGTGACTATTCAAAGCCGCGACAAGGGCGACAAAGAGAAAACCGTAAAACGCAGCGCAACCAGCAAGCGCGCTAAGAGCCAAGTGAAGGAGCAAAAGCGCACCAAGGTGAAGACCCAAAAGGTGAAGAGCTCTGCAACTCGCAGCGTTCGCGCCCGCAAGCGTTAAACCCAATTCGGCCTATATACATACAATTAAGCGATGAAACATACCTAATGCTTCATCGCTTAATTTTTATCCCAATTCGGTCTTTAGGGCTTGGACGGATTTTGGAATTTTAGAAGCGCAGATTTTGATTGGTTTTTAATGAGTAATAGCAGACTATTGCGAGTTAAAAACAAACAAAAGATGCCTTATAAAAAACGAAAGACGCCAAGCAGTAGAAAATTTTTTTACATATACGGCCTATTGACCGATTTGGGTTTATACTATGGTGAGATTACTCCATTACAATTCGCTCTTGGCAAATTCCTTCACCAATGCGCAATTTTCTTTATCCCTATAAGTTAATATGACCTTGCGGTCGGTGTCTACTTTCAAAATCTGTAGTACAATTTCACCATTACTTAGCTTAAATACGGACTTATATATACAATTTTCTCCAACAGAATGGAATTTTTCCCAATCATCGCTCGAAATTCCGATATACGATGACTTAAACCTCTCAACACAAGATGCAGGCTTACCGTATTTTTCCGTCAACAATTCTTTCAAATGATAGTAGTCGGCAGAAAGCTCACTCCACTTATCTCTTGCTGGAAAGCCCACCGATATAGTCGATACCAAGTCTTTATTACTCAATGTTTCCACCCTGAGTACACATCTCTTAAAATCAGCGAAGTCACCAGTAAGGCATGCCACACCGTTGCGCACAAATGCCACCCTGAATTTGCCGGCTTTCATTCTCCTCACAAAATCGTCGAGCTTACCATCTATAGGCACGCCCTTAAATCTGAGATGTGTGCTATTTTGCATCGCCTCTTCGTCGGCCAGTGCATTATCCGCCGCTTTTCTATCCTTCTCCGGCATTTTGTCGCAGAATTCAGTCTCTTCGCCACGCACCTGTTCCTCATTTTCCACACCCTTAAGACCCCTATAAGCCATCATCGCCACAAGGGCAATAAACATAAAGGTCCAAAACCATAAGAGTTTTTTCATACCTTTGTTTCTCCTTTCTTTAAAGTTATTGTTAGTTTTAAGATTATTATACAAAGATAGCGCAAAACGAGAGCAGAATATCAAGTTTGATTGAATATTTGCAGAGGACAGCCAAGCAATCCTATGTAAATTTCGACATTTTCCCCTACTTTTACAAGCAATTCTCCGAAATTACACACAAACAAGGGGCTGCATCAGGAAAACACCGGATACAGCCCCAACACTCTATACTGAACTATTACTCTTATTTAATCATCACTTTGAGTGCCTTATTGGCGACCTTCACAAGATATATGCCCTGTGGAAGTGATACCACGTCGCCAGCGTATGCCTTACCTGCAGCCACCATAGCGCCGCTTATCGAATAAACAGCATAATCGGCTTCTGAATTAAACAGCACGCCATCTGAAACTACTACTGCGATTTCTGATGCGTCAACATCCACGCCATTGATACCCGAAGTTGCTGCGAGAGTCAATGTCACAGCTTTCTTCAATCCGCCAGCCGACGCTGTCAAAACATATTCAACTGCTGATGGAGCAGTGAAATCAACCTTACCGTCAGTGATAGTAAATACGTCGCCGCCATCCCATGTCACTTGATCACAACCTACATAGAACGACTTTGAAACATTATTATAAGCATCGCCATCGGCAAGCACTACTGCTGCAGTAGAAAGATATGAAGCAGACTTTTCGCCGATTGCTGAGAGTCGAGGATAGTGATTGCTTGATTTCAACCATGCATCAGAGAGTGTCAACTCAGTAGTCTCCTTTGTACCAAGCGCCTTCACTGTGCCGTCGCTACCTGCAATGGCCTTGACTGTAGAATTCACAGCATTGTCATAATATACATTGGTGTACTTAGCCTTGCTTGATGCTTTACCCAAAATGGTGCCTATATTCTTAGCACTTGCATTTGTGGCAACCACCTTACCAGCCGAATAAACCTCGCTGAACTCAAATGCGGTGTATGTAGACGATGGATAAGCCATGATGCCACCAACGCTGCTCTCGGCAGTCACTGTGCCCACATTGTAGCTCTGCTTGATGGTAGGAACGCCATATCCCACAAGACCACCTGCACCGGCTGCCGATGTAGATACCTTGGTGGATGTATTGGCCACATCACCCATATTGAAGCACTGTGCTATTTCACACACATCGGTCTTGCCTACAAGTCCGCCAACGTTTGTCTTTGATCCTGTAACAGCACCGGCATTGTATGATGAAGTAAGTGAAAGAAGTGCAGTAGCACTCTTCTTGTAAGCATATCCCACAAGACCGCCTACCTCGGAAGTACCTGTCACTTCACCTTCGTTTGCAGAAGTCTTAATATCGGCACTGCCATTAGTATAACCTACCAAGCCACCAACATTTGCGCTTGTGCCTTTCACTTCGCCTTTATTGCTCAACGACTGCATTTCAACCAACTCTGCATGTCCGGCGATACCACCAACGCGCGTAGTTCCAGAAACAGCACCCTCATTTACGCAATCAAGTATCTTCACCACAATGACGTTGTTTCCAGCCTTACCAACAATGCCGCCTACATAGTCTTTTGTACTCTTAACCAAAGAATAGTTAGCACACTTCTCTATGACTGCGCCACCATCGGCGTAACCTACTATACCACCAAGATTGCTTGCTGTGGCATTAATCGACGCGTAATTGGTGCAATTGACAATCTTGCCGGCAGTGGCACCAGCAAATGCGCCTACATAACCTACGCCATATATCGAAGAACCCATACCGATAGTAAGATTAGATACTTCTGACGCAGCATTCAATTTGCCAAACAAACCAATGTAAGGCACATCCATCAAGACCTTGTTCATAACCAGATTCCTTAAGGTCTTGCCATTACCGTCAAACTTTCCGCTAAAGCCAGCGCTTTCGCTGCCAGAGATTGGGTTGATGTCAACACCAGCCATGTCAATGTCGTTCATCACCTTGAAAGCCTTACCCTCAAAATTGCTGCCCGACTTAGCTGTAAGATTAGATAACTTCACGAGGTCGGCGGCTGTTGCTATCTGATAAGGATTGGCTTCTGTGCCATCACCTGCAAGGAACTTACCAAATGTAGCCACAGGGATGGTACGAGTGAACGCATCCTTTGTTCCAACAAGCACGTCTTCGGCGTAATCATCCGATTCGTTTATATTCAACTTGCCGTCAACAACAGTAAACACACTGGCTGTCTTTGTATTCCAAGTAATGCTTGCTGGCAATGCGAAGCCCTCAACGAGTTGATCTCTCGTGCTACCATCGCTTATCACAACAGGTGTGGCGAAGAATTTCACCGCCTCATTGCTTGCGAAGGTGTTAAGCACTGGATATTCACCCGACACGCGAGTCCATGCCGAAGCATCGGCAAATAAAGTCTCGTTAGTGTCAATCAGCTTAGATGTTGCCACGCCCTTTACGCCGAGGCTTGGATACAAAGCAATCTGACTATCATAAAAGGCATCTGTGATTTTTGTGCCGGCAACAAGCAAGCCAACCACAGCACCCACATTATTATAATTTCCATTAGGGATTACTGGGGCAACCGACAGAGCATTC
The DNA here is from genome assembly GCA_905210415.1 of uncultured Prevotellaceae bacterium. Lineage (GTDB taxonomy): Bacteria > Bacteroidota > Bacteroidia > Bacteroidales > Muribaculaceae > SFTJ01. The sequence continues at coordinate 26,877 of CAJLWM010000007.1, read as the reverse complement.
TCTATTGTAGAACCGTTTTTTGTCTCACCTGCAATACCACCTACGCCTGTCACGCCAGTTGCCGAATTCACAACACCAGCGTTCATCACATTCTTCATCACGCCATTGTTAGAAGCCACAAGACCACCAATCTTATTGTTTGCTGTGCCGTCTACAGTGATTGCGCCGGCATTCATTGTGCCTTCAATAGTGCCATAGTTTGTGTTGGCTACACCGCCAACAGCACCAATAGCTTTTGTGGTGACATTACCCAAATTCAAGCAATTTCTCACAACACCACTTTCCTGTATGATATACACCAAGCCTCCAGAGAAGCCATCCGAAGCAGTAAACGATGCGTAATTTACACAATTCTCCACTATACCATACAGATAGCAAACAAATGGAGCGAAGTTTCTATACACCTTAAATCCGTCGGTAGCAGCGATTGTGAGGTTTTTCACAACACCGTCTTTAGAAACCTTGCCAAACAATGCGCTATTGAGTTTCTTATCTGTAGCATTGTCAAGGGCGAAATTATTCAATGAATAGCCTGCGCCATCAAATATGCCGGCAAAGGCATTAAGGCCACTTGCTGGTGCAATAGGCGAAAATGCTGTGCCGCCCATATCGATATCACCAGTCATCTTGAAGTATTCTCTTTCAAACGAAAGGTTTTGTGCACTTGCAGCCTCCGACAATTTATCCATATCGGCGCGCGAAGAAATCAAGTATGGATTGGCTTCTGTGCCTTCGCCTGAGAAAATCACTGGATAAATCTTCACAAGGCTACGCTTGGTGCTTTCGCCAAGATAAGCGGTAATCACCACGTCCTCAACCTTGCTTCCGCGAGTTACGCTCACATTGTTACCATTAACCTTAACCAATTCGCTGTCTGACAATTGCCACTCCACATCGGCATACTCACCAAGGGTGAAATTCTTCTTCACTCTCGATGAAGCATCGCCATCGGCAAGGTAGATTGGCACAGCATAAAGCTTAGCAACCTCCAAATCGGCAAATTTCTTCAAACGTGGATACATACCCTTTGTGAATGTCCACACTTCGGTGTCAAATCCTTCAAATGCAGTGCCATCGGTCATTGCCTTTGTGTTCATGGCGCCACCCACTGAGTAGTTGCCACACATCTGCAAATCAAAGAAGCAATTCTTCATCGATAATTGGCCTACCTGTGTTCCCACTAGTTCACAACCTTCGTGGCGCGAAAGCACGCCGCTGAAGATTGCGCCATATACGAGCACATTCTCTACAGTCACAACATCTCGACTACCCAAATAACCAATCACGCCACCAACGTTAGGACTGTCTTCATTATACACAGTGCTTGCGCTGTAGCAATTCTTTATCGAGCCTGAATCGATGGTGCCAACAATACCGCCGGTATACGACGATCCATCAACTCCCGAAATATATGCTGCAGAAAAACAATCAGCGATTGCTGTCTTGTTGGCTGTACCCACAATACCACCGCAGCAGTTTTGCGATCCGCCATTGATTGTTCCTATAAAGTAGCAATCGGTGATTTCTGGTTCAGAACTAAGTCCTATAGAAATAGCAGCGATACCGCCAAGGTGAGTGGATGTGCTGCTTGTGCTGTTAGAAACAATTGTTCCTGACGAATAGCACGAATATATCTTACCCGTATTCTGACCCACGATACAACCGGCTGCCGATTGTGAGGTGGTGATAGTGCCAGAAAACGAGCAATTCTTCACAGTACCAGCCGATTGACCAGCTACACCGCCCTTAAACGAGCCTCCTGTTGATGACATCGTGGCATCAACCACCTGGCAATTCTCTATCACACCATTGTTGGCTCCTGCTATAACACCCGAATAACTGCTGCTACTGGTGATTGACGCATTTGCAACCTTAAGATTCTTAATCACCGCCAACTTATCGGCAAAACCGAAAATGGCTTGATAGTTAGTACCTGTGAGTGTGAATCCACTCACTGTATGATTCTTACCATCAAATGTACCATTAAATTTCTTCAAGTTATTACCAATCTGGACAGCCTTGTCGGTGCTGCTATAGGTAATATCATTCTCTAACTGAACAAACTTGCCGGCAAGATTGTTGCCACCAAGCACAACACTCGACAACTCATTCATGTCGGCGACGGTCTTTATCAGATAAGGAGAACCCTCACTGCCATCGCCACCGCTGAATGTCTGCGCCCCTGCCACAAATCCCACAGCAAGCGCAAGTAACGATAAACTAAACTTTTTCATAGTCATCTATTTAAAACTTTAAATGTATATTTCTTGCTTGGAGTGTTCACACTCACCAAATACACGCCCTTGGCTTTGTCCTCAAGCGACAGATTGTACTGCTCGCCCATCTCGCCGCTCACCAAAGCTCTGTCAATCATGGCTCCAGTGACATTATACACTGCCACCTCGGCATTCTTGATGTTATCAAGCAACACTATCTGCAGATTGCCATTTTCCACACGGCATATCACCGATTCGTCGGTATCGTCCTTCACATCGTCTATCGATGCATAGTTTTTCAACACTTCTATCAATCCGTTGTATGCGTCAATCTTACCGTAACCGCAACTATTGTTAGGAGTTTCGCCCGTAAACTTGTCGGAAATCGCAGTCTTGCTGAAGATGCTTCGTATATTATCGGGGGTCAACGTTGGGCAAGCGCCAAGCCATGTGGCAATCACACCTGCCACATGTGGCGATGCCATAGATGTGCCAAGCATAGAGCCATAATAGTATTTCTTGTCACCCCAAGTGTGTGTAGCCACCAAGCCCTCTGAATAGCCTCCGAAACTATTCAACGCCGACACAATTTGGCTACCTGGCGCTGAGATATCTGGCTTCATACGTCCATCCACCGAAGGACCTCTATTGGAGAACTGCGACAATTCGCCATCGGCAAACGCCGATTCGCTCAAAGTGCCGTCTTCGAGAAGGACATCCTTGCGAGTGTTATAAGATCCCACGCTGATGATGCCCTTTGCCACGCCACCAATTTCACACATAGAAGTGGTGAGGTCGGGTTCATCCATTGCGGAGGTCTGTTGGCGGAACACGGCGTAGGTAGAACTTGTCCACGCATGCACTGTTTCGCCATCTTCGCCAGTGACAATAAATGCCAAAGCTTTATCAGGATAGAAGTCACCGATATTCAAGGTCATTCTCACATTAGGCTTATTGTTAAGCGGGCTTATGCCAGTGGCAATATCAAAATAGCCGCTCGACTGGTCGTAAGGCTTCTGCAAAGTCACCTTGCCGGTGTAGGTTTTCGAGGCGTCGAAAGTACGGCTCTTATACACTATCTTACCTGTAGATTTGTCTACAGTCACAACATTCACTTTCATTGTCTTACCAGGCTCGCCCCAAATATCAATCGGGCAAAAGCCTTGCGTTTCGGCTTTGAAGGCAAGACCCATAAACATCTGGTTGCTCTCGCTGGTAAATGTCTTTTGCGCATGCACAGGCACAAGTCCGTCGTTGCCCGAAGCACCCACGATGATTTTGCCTGGACCTACCAACTCATCGATTGCCACATCAACAAGCGATGTGCCATCGTGCGGACCCATCTGCGAACCAAGGCTCATATTCACCACCATCGGTTGCTTGGCCTCATCGGCATATTTAAATAGGTAATGAATGGCATCCACTATGCTTGTGCTCTCATCGGTGAAATTAGAGAAAGCCAAATCGGCCTCCGACGCCACGCCATAATACACATTTCCGTCTTGCTTGTCGGCACCTGCCGCGATATTCATCACGTGGCTACCATGAGAGAAATAGTGATAATCGGTTTCTGCCGCAAGTATGCTTTCAGTAGTCTTATATTCATTGCCAAACGAATAGCCATCGGGGTGCGTACCGCCCTTGCCGTCTTGCACCCACACTCTTTTCAATCGCAACTCCGAGCGATCGGCCGTGCGAAATGCAGGGTGAGTGAAATCAAGACCACCATCCACAACACCCACAATCACACCTTTTCCAAGGAAAGGTGTCTCAAGAGGCGCTGTACCGGCTTGCACCTTATCTACCAATGTGGCCTTTCTTGCAAAGTCCATCAGATAGTCTACCTTCTCGCCTGTCTGTATGGCCACCACGCCGTCAAGGTCGCTCACGGCCTCCACTTTGTTTAGAGGAATATACACAGTGAGAACACTTGCCGACTGCGAACGCACTTCCACCCCGAGTTTCTGCATTTCGCCTACACAATCAGGGTTGTCATACTTGATGAATGCTGACACCATCGGCTCTTTGGCATTTACACTTTTCAACACGCTTCTACTGGATTCCTCCAGCAAATCTAATCGCGAATTTGACGTCAATTTCGATACATCGGCGTTACACAACAATGCACCGCTCGCCATAAACACGAGTAAAATAGTCTTAATTCCCATAGTCTATCATTTATCTCTTATACAACCAATCTAATACCGCAAATTTAAAAACATTTTATAAGAAATTACATAGTTCTTTTAGTTTTTTATCACTTATTTTTAGATTTTCCTTACAAACCGTATATTCTTGCCACAAATCAGCATTTTTGCATACAATCAAGACAATCAACCACTTACACACGCCTCTTACATTTAATGCACATTAACTAAAAATGTAAAGAAAAACAAATGGGGTGTGTCACCATCACTGGCAACACACCCCACCAAAACACATAATATATCCTAATATTTAGACTAAATCGCTACTTTCACGGTCTTAACACCGGCTTTGCTGACGATGCGCACTACATATACGCCGCTGTTCAAACCGTCGAATGTTGCCACGTCGGCTGTTGCCACGTTACCAACCATCACACCTGCTGCATTGAATACTTGCACGGTTGCTTCGCCTGTAACGCCAACTTCAATAGCATCACCATTCTTCACTACGTAAGCATCGGTTTCAACAACCTCAACACCGCTGCTACCCTTTGCAGTATATTTCAGCACAATCTGCTTGTTGTAGACGTTGCTTGCACTGTAAACAGCCCTTTCGCCGATTACCAAGTAGTATTCCTTATTCTTTTCGAGAACAATTGGAGTCAAGTAATAGTCAAGGTCGCCAGGGAACACTTGCAACTTGTTGCCAACGACATTCACAATCCATTCGTCGGCATCACCCATTGTTTCCTTACCTACAGGAACACCGTTTTCCAATGTACCTTCAATAAGTTTCACCTTCGATGAGCAGTTATAAACCTTCTTAGGAGCAGATTCAAATGTCAAGAACACGTTCTCAAGTTGCTTCAATTCTGAGCCGCTCTCTGGAGATACTGCAATTGGCATGAATTGTGGTTCTACCCACTTGCCGGCGTATTGCAATGTGATTTCCTCGTTAAGGTCGCCGGCTGCGTTTTTAAACGTACCTGCTGGCACAATCACAAAGTAGGTCTTACCGTCCGCCATATTGATAGGCATACCGTCTTCACCGTATTCGTCAAGAGGCACTGCGTATGGCGATGCTGGTTTGTTGTTGTTGATCAACCACATTCCCACTTCCACAGTTTCGCCCATTGGAATACCGCCAACCAAATTGCCGCAAAGCACCTTGATGGCAGGGTTTCTATTCACAATAGTAGCATTCTCTGCGAAGTTGAATGTAAGCTTATCAAGAGTGGTGACTTCAGCCTTGTCGGCTGGAGTGATGCTTGTAGGGGTGAAGATGCCTGTTGCGTTCTCAGTGATCGATGCCACAGCGTCGAACTCGCCAAAATCCTTATATGCTTCAGCAGTACCCTTTGGCACATACACTATCACTTGCTTATCAGGAACACCAAAGAATGGGGTCTGACTGGTATAGTCCCAGTAACCGATTTCTGGAGCCTTGCTACCAGTGAAGTGAACTTCCTTCAGCGCTGTGTCCTTATAAAATTGTCGAATACCAAATGTCTTCAGATTGCTACCGAATGTCACAGAGGTTAGGCTCTCGCAACCTGCAAACACTGCGTCTGGCAAATCACGGAGTCCGTTTGGCACTGTCATCGATGTGATCTTAGTTGCAGCGAATGCTTGTTCGCCGATATAAACGATATTCTCCGACAACTTGATGCTTGAAAGCGCTGATTGGCAGAAAGCAAAATCGTCGAGCGCAATCACCGTTGAAGGCAATGTCACAGTAGTGACTTGTGCGCCTTGGAAAGCACCACCATAGATGCCCTTACATCCTTTCTCCACATTCACAGTAGTAACTGTTGACTTTGGAGGATATGCCACAAGAAGAGATTTATCAGTTGTATAGACAGCATCACCAATCTTCACGTAATTCTTGTTGCCTGATGCCACATCGATGGTGACACAAGCAGTATTTGAAAAGGCGCGTGCTCCCACTTCTTCACATGCTGCAGGGATAGTGAACGAAGTGATTGGGCAATCAAAGAATGCTTCACCACCAATCGACTTCAAAGTGGATGGCACATTATTAATAGTAGTAAGAGCCTTGCACTCACCAAACGCACCTTCGCCAAGAATTTCGAGGTTCTTTGACAATGTTACTGTGGTGAGCTTATCACATGAGTTGAAAGCATTCTTGCAAACCTCTGTAACATTGTCTGGCAAAGTCACACTTTCCAAACCGCAGTGATAGAATGTTGAGTTCCAAATCTTTTTCAGTGTAGATGGAAATTTTATTTCCTTAAGAGCATAGCATGTGCCAAACGCGCTCGAATTTTTGTCTGTACCGATTTCCTCAACGCCTTCAGGAATTGTGATGGTAGGCAAACTTCGAGCCGCATAGAAACAATAGTCTCCGATTGTCTTCAAATCGCGAGATAGTGTAATGCTACTCGCTTGAGTGCTCATAAAAGCACCGTAGCCTAAGCTTTGCACTGTGGCAGGCAACACAATGGTTGACGCCTCTGAATAACGGAAAGCATAGTCGTCTACAGCCACCACAGTGTATGTGCTGGTTCCGTCGCTTACCGTCTCGGTCAGCGAGAATGAAGTAGCACTACTGCTGGCAGACTTAATCGACACGGTGTTTTCACTTTTTACTAAATAGGTAACATCTCCTACCGTAAATTCATCACCAATTGCTGCATACGCACTACTACATAGTGCCATCGCAGCCGCAACGAGTAAATATTTCTTCATATTGCTTCCATATAGGCCCCTTTATATTTTTACCATTTGACACAAAAGCGGGCCATTTATCTTTCATATCAAATCTTTTTCGACTGAATTACTTCGCAAATATAACATTTCATAATTTTTTATTACCGCTTTTTACAATATTTAACAATATTTATTCACCTCACACCACTCACAACACATTACTCAATGCGAATAGATTAGCAGTGAACACCTTATAGGCACAAAAAAACGGCAAGGACTCTTGTTAATCCCCACCGTTTTTTTCACTGATATTTATAAATCTAAACGTCTATCTACTCATTTGTGCCTTCACATATGTGGTTTTATCAGCCACCACGCTCACACTTTCGGTAGTTGTCTTATAGCCGTAAGCCTCCATTCTGAGGGTGTATTTTCCTGGCGCTACACCGTCGAACACAAACACGCCATTCCACTCGCCATCGGTGTGATAAGCGCGAATAGCCACACCTCGGTTATCAAGCAGATACACCATCGCACCATTCACTGGGCGGTATTGGTCGAAACTATCTTTCTGGTAATGAAACAGCGGATGATCCATCACCTCTTTGGCATCCTTCAGTTCGCCTACTATATAACCTGTCTTCTCAGGCTTACCGCCAAAAAAGGCATTGATGGCGCGGAAATAGCGCACACCCTCCATTCGGCAATAGTCGCGATTGAGCAGGCGATGACGTTCTGGCTGATAGGTGTGAAACGAGCCCTCTGCAAGGAAGCAAGGCACACGATGCTTTAGCACTTGCAGGAATCCGGTGTAGCCCAAACGGTTGGCCTTACCCGGAGCCGTGCCGCCCATCCACGAGATATCACCTGCGATATACGGGTCTTCAGGGCTCGACGAGGTCCAACTGCTCAGCGGATTATCCCAAATATATGGGAAAGCCTGCTTGCAACGGTCGATGCTGCCAGGAGCATACTCCTTGCCAGTCTCACCGCGATACATCAGCACAAGGTAATTGACCGGCGACCCGTCGACATGCGCATTGCTATGAATAGAGATAAAGTAATCAGGATTAATCGAATCCACTTGGCAAGCTATGCGTTCGAGCCCCACTATCTGTTGCTGACCATTCTCGTCGGCATCGGTTTCCACATGGTCGAGCGGCGTAGCATTGGCTTGACCTCGCGTGACATAGCCATTCTTGGTGCGCGACATCACCACCTCAGCACCCGCAGCTCGCAGTTTATTGCACAGCTCCAAGGCTTTCCAAAGATTCGTTTTTGTTTCATAAAATCCAAGGGTATCCATCACGGCATGGTTGATAGTGGCAATCGGACGGTCGTTGGCAGTCCATCCGCCATGGCCGGCATTCACATATATCACCCTACCTTTCAATCCCTTTTTGGCTGCTGCGGCATCCATAGCACAGCATGCCACGCACAGGGCAAGCGCCATCACAATCCATTTTTTCATGACATCTATAGTGTTTATGATATTTCTCTCTAACCGATTAACCCAAATCGGTCATTATGCCGTAAATGTATTTTTTATACTGCTTTGAGTCTTTCGGCTTTTATAAGGCATCTAAATCTCGAAATACATTCAATCCCTAATGACCGAATTGGGATAAAACTAATAAATGCTTGACAACCAAATTTTGATTATCAAGCATCTCATCCGTGTACCCAGAGCGGGACTTGAACCCGCACAGCTGCAATAGCCAAGGGATTTTAAGTCCCTCGTGTCTACCGATTCCACCATCTGGGCGACCTCGTTTGCTAAAAAACCGCTCAACAAAACCGCTGAGGATTTTAGCGATGCAAAGTTAACACATCATTCCGTGTTTTGCAAATGTTTTACCCCATTTAGTGCCAAATAATCGCTAATTTGTGATCAGGTAACCACCATTTACAGTTGGTCTGACGTTATATCGGTGCAATCCATAGTGCTTTGAGTGCGCTGGTCCGCTCACAGGCTGACCGCTTCCCATCAGCACATCAAAGTGCGAGTCGCACGTGCGGCACACCGCCAGCAGGCTTTCGTTGTCTACCTCTATAAGTATGGAGTGCTTTCGGCAATATGGGCAAGCCATCTCATACGCCACAGGCTGAACGCCTGCACTACCCGACACGCCCATCAGCAACACGCCTCCATTACCAGTATAGGTGGTGGCTGTGTATGGAAAATTGCTTGGCACCGAGCGTTCGCGGATAAACACGCGGTAGTCGCCCACCGAATGCACGCCATACACCGTCCAAGTGCCTATCATGCCAAGGTCGATGCGGCACGGGCCGGTTATGCGGTCGTCGTCGAGATTATCGCAACCTGCCACTCCAAGCAGCATCACCAACGCCATTATGCACATCAATGCTTTCTTCATTTCGCAAGTATTTTATCAATTTCCTTCAATTCTTCTTCGCAGAACGGTGCCGACTTAATTGCGCAGAGCGAATCTTGCATCTGCTCCACTGTGCGCGGACCGATTATCACCGATGTCACCTCTTCGCGTCGTAGTATCCACGCGGTGGCCATCTGTGCCAAACTCTGACCTCTGCGCTTTGCCACCTCGTTGAGACGACGGAGTTTCTCCACCAATTCCGGTGTAATCATCGATGCCAGCAACGGGCTGCTGTGTCCGGCACGCGAGTCGGCTGGTATGCCGCCGAGGTATTTGTCGGTGAGCAAACCCTGATTGATTGGCGAGAAGGCAGTAAAGCCCATGCCCTCCTGCTTGCATTGCTCGAGATGGCCCTTCTCCGGGTCGCGAGTGAGCAGATTATATTTGCCCTGATAAATCAACGGGCGAACGTCGCGCGCCTTGAGATAAGCCACTGCCTCTTGCAATTTATCCACAGGATAGTTGGAAAGTCCCACATAGAGGGCCTTGCCGCTGCGCACTATATCCACAAGCGCCTGCATGGTTTCCTCAATAGGCGTGAAGCCATCGTAGCGGTGCGAATAAAAAATATCCACATAGTCGAGGTGCATACGGCGGAGGCTTTCGTCAAGACTCGTAATGAGCATCTTGCGGCTCGAACCTGCCCCATAAGGACCTTCCCACATGTTGTAGCCAGCCTTAGTGGTGATTATTATCTCGTGACGATGCGCCTGGAAGTTGTCGCTATACATACGTCCGAACGTTTCCTCGGCACTTCCAAAGGGAGGCCCGTAATTGTTGGCCAAGTCAAAGCAGGTGATGCCATGGTCGAATGCATAAGTCATCTTAGCAAGCGACTCTTCATACACGTTGACGCCACCAAAATTCCACCAAAATCCAAGTGAAACCTCTGGCAAACGGATTCCCGAAGCGCCACAAGTGCGATAGTTCATCACACCCTCGGCATAACGCTCAGGATTAGCCACATACTGTTTCTTGTAGTTCATAGCCTATTTATATTTCGTTGGTTATTTTCCTAATAGTTTGTCAAACGCCTTATGATAAGTGTCGAAATTAAATTGCGACAAGGTCTCTTGGAACAGCTCCACTATGCGATCGTTGCACAGATTGCCTATCGAGCCCTCGTGGGTGTGGTGCACCTCCTTCACAGGCGTAAATTTGCCAGCCTCGATGTCGAGGCCCACCTTTTTATAAGCATCGCGGAATGGCATTCCATCGGCAGCAAGGCGATTGACTTCTTCCACCGAGAACATCAGGTCGTAGCGTGTATCATCGAGGATGTTTTCGTTGACTTTCACCTTCTGCATCATCGCATTCACCATGTCGAGAATGCTGTTGATCTCATCAAAAGCCGGCAAGAATTCCTCTTTGGTCAACTGCAGGTCGCGGAAATAGCCCGATGGCAGATTGTTGGTAATCAGCGTCATCTGGTATGGCAACGACTGCAACTTGTTGCACTTAGCACGAGTGAGTTCAAACACATCGGGATTCTTCTTGTGCGGCATAATCGACGAGCCGGTGGTGTATTCGTCGGCAAGCTTGATAAAGCCGAAGTTCTGCGAATTATACAGGCACGCATCAAAAGCCAACTTCGACACTGTAGCGGCAATGTTGGCAATCGCTTGCGACACCACACGCTCGGTCTTGCCACGCCCCATCTGCGCATACACCACATTGTAGGCCGGCGAAGCAAATCCAAGCAACTCGGTGGTCATGGTGCGGTTGAGCGGGAACGATGAGCCGTAGCCAGCAGCCGAACCCAGCGGATTGCGATTGTTCACATCGTAGGCGGCAAGCAAGAGGCGCAAGTCGTCGGCAAGCGACTCGGCGTAAGCGCCAAACCACAATCCAAACGACGAAGGCATAGCCACCTGCAAGTGGGTATAACCCGGCATAAGCACATTTTTATATTTCTCAGATTGCTCCACGAGGGTGTGAAAAAGCATTGCCACATGACTCACAAGTTCCTCTATGGCGCTACGGATGAACAGGCGCAAATCCACAAGCACTTGGTCGTTGCGGCTGCGTCCGCTGTGAATCTTCTTACCCACATCGCCAAGGCGCTTAGTGAGGAGCAATTCCACCTCGCTATGCACGTCTTCAATGCCGTCTTCTATCTCAAATTGTCCTTCTTCTATCTCTGCATATATCTTGCGCAATTCGCTGGTGAGAATGCTCAATTCATCGGCAGTGAGCAGTTCTATCGACTGCAGCATAACGATGTGCGCCAGCGAGCCAAGCACGTCATAACGCGCCAAATACATATCCATCTCACGGTCGCGACCCACTGTGTAAGTCTCTACATCGTGGTTCACCGTAACGGATTTTTCCCAAAGTTTTGATGCCATATTTTCTTATCTATTTAGTACATCAGCCCTGCTCACAGCAGCGGCATACATTATTTTACAACAAAGTTACTGCAAACCACACCTTATTCAAACCGAAATAACATTTTTTATAACAAACGCCACTGCGGCAGCGATGGATTACTCACCGGGAACAACCATTTCGACGCTGACTCGCAAGGTGGGGCAGGAATAGTTGGTCAGAATGCACCTACATAATAATTTTTAGCGGAATATATTTGGTGGTTAATTCTTTATTGCATACATTTGCGATAAATTGAGAAAGGTATGGACACTGGCGACTATTTGTATATGTTATTCATGGTTGCTATGATTATTCTTTCGATAGTAGGCAACATGAGAAAAGCCCAGAAAAAGAAGAATAAACAGCAACAATTTCCGCCAAGCCAAGCGCAACAACAGCAATTTCCGCCGTTGTCAACGTTTGGTGAGCCCCTTTCTACACAAAATAGTTACGACGATTGGTTCAATAGAGACGACGACAATGCCAAATATGGCAGTGCCACCCCGCCACCTGTAGCAAACAGTGGCGCCAACCCATTTACCATTTTGCTTGAGCAACTACACGATGGAATGAATCGCAACAATGACAAGCCCAAGAAAAAAGCCGCAAAAAAGAAGTCGTCCAAGCCATCAAAAAAGAAAAACTATGTGATAGAGCCGCCTGAGCAAGAGGGCCGGCGAGCGACAGCCAACGTTGCCACAAGCATTGCCAACGATGCTTATGCCACCACCAACGATTGTCTGCCACACGACAGCAAAGAATGGCGCAAAGCGATCATCGCACACGAAATATTGAAACGCAAATTTTAATCTAATAATAACACTATCTATAAACTATAAACATGAAATTTCCTTTTATCTCGGCTGAAGAGGCAGCCGAACTAATCAACAATGGCGACAACCTCGGTTTCTCAGGTTTCACTTATTCTGGTATTCCAAAGGTTGTGCCTGGCGCAATTGCTGCTAAAGCACGCCGCGAACACGAAGCAGGCCGCGAATTCAAAGTAAACGTATTCACCGGCGCATCTACCGGCGACGCTGTCGACGGCGAATTGTCGCGAGCTCAAGCGCTCAACCGCCGCACGCCATACCAAAACACACCAGAGTTGCGCAAGCACATCAACAATCACGAGGTGCACTACTTCGACCTTCACCTTTCTGAACTTGCTCAAAAGTTCCGCTACGGCACTTTCGGCAAGATGAATTGGGCTATCATCGAAGTTGCTAAAATCGAAGACGATGGCAAGGTGATTCTCGGTACTGGCCTTGGCAACTCACCTACATGGGTGCAATATGCCGACAGAATTATCATCGAGCTTAACGAACAACTCGACCCTCGCATAGAAGGTATGCACGACGTGTATATGCCACTCGACCCTCCTTACCGCCGCGAAATTCCTATCTACACTCCATACGACCGCATCGGTACCACTTACTTGCAGATTGACCCTGCTAAGATTGTAGGTATCGTGAAGACCAACGTGAATGTTGGTACAGCATCTAAGTTCACCCCAGCCAACGACGTAACCAACAAGATTGGTGAAAACGTTTGCTCATTCCTCACCAACGAGATCCGTCACGGACGCATTCCTAAGGAATTCCTTCCTATCCAAAGTGGTGTGGGCAACGTGGCCAATGCTGTGCTCGCAGGCTTGGAAGCAAGCGACGAGATTCCACCATTCACTATGTACACCGAGGTGATGCAAGACACCGTGCTCGACTTGGTGAAGAGCGGCAAGTGTAAACTTGTGAGCACATGCTCAATGTCGTTCTCTAACGACGCTATCCTCAATTTCTACAAGGACATCGACAAACTCAAGGAGCACATCATCCTTCGTCCTTCAGAAATCTCCAACAACCCTGGCTTGATTCGTCGTCTCGGCGTTATCGCTATGAACACAGCCCTCGAAGCCGACATCTTCGGTAACATCAACTCTACTCACGTTATCGGCACAAAGATGATGAACGGTATCGGCGGTTCGGGCGACTTCACCCGCAACGGCTACCTAAGCATCTTCTCTTGCCCATCTGTGGCAAAAGACGGCTTGATCAGCGCCATCGTGCCTATGGCTTCTCACGTCGACCACACCGAACACTCTGTTGACGTAATCATCACCGAACAAGGTATCGCCGACATCCGCGGCCTCGACCCTGTACAACGTGCCAAGGTGATTATCGACAACTGTGCTCACCCTGACTATCGCCCATTGTTGCACGAATACCTCAGCATCGGCGAAAACGGTCGCGGCGGTCAAACAGCTGCTACACTCGAAGCCGCTCTCGCATTCCACACCACCTTCCTTGCCGAAGGCGATATGCACAAGACCGACTTCTCTAAGTATGTAAAGTAATCGTCTGACTAATCTCAGGCACAACAACCCATAGCGCTGCTCCAACAATGGTGCGGCGCTTTTTGCATCTGCATTTTTGCGATTTTATCACGATTTTATAGCAAAATCTTCATTTTTCTAAATTATTGTTTTACCTTTGTTTAATTAGGAATATTTTTTAGGAATAATCAATCTCAAAACATATTTTACTATGAAGAAATTTGCTATCCTCGCCATCGCCGCCATCCTATCGTTTGGCGCAACCAACGCAACAAATATGCCACAACAGCGCAAAGCCACTCGCACCACCACGCAGAAGGCACGCACCGCTAAAGCCACCGCAGCCAATAGCGACGCTGGCAAAAGCGCAGCCGAACTCGGCAAAAAATATTTCGACAGCGAAAACTACGGCAAGGCTATAGTATATGTGAAGAAAGCCGCCGCTCAGGGCGACCTCGACAGCCAAGTGCGTCTCGCCGACATGACATTCTTCGGCAACGCCGTGGAAATGGACCGCGAAGCTGCTCACAATATGCTCGACAAAGCAATTGAGAAAGGTAGCGCCTACGCCATGGAGCGCAAAGGCTTCTATCTCATCTGCGAAGGCATGAAGGAAGAAGGCTTCGAATGGTTTAAGAAAGCTGCCAACGCCGGCAATGCCGACGCTTCGGTGTATGTGATGAACTGCTACCGCACTGGCGACTTCGAAATCACCCAACCAAATGCCGAAGAGGCTGCAAAATACTGCAAACTCGCTGCCGACCAAGGTAGCATGGAGGGTATGGCATTCTACGGCTTGTATCAAATCAACGGCGAAGCCGGAGTAGAGAAAAACGAGGCTGAAGGCTTGGCTATTATCGAAAAGGCTTACGGACTATCGCAACGCAACTCTTTTGAAAAAAACTGCCCAGAAGCAGCCAAGGTGCTTGCCGACCATCTGAAAGCCAAGGGCAACACACAAGCATCGGCCGACATCATGGCAGCCCTTCGCAAATATCACCCTAACGAATATTAAAGTTTTTCTATATGAATTACTACCTTCTCTACAGGGGACAAAAGAAGGGTCCTTTTGACAAAAAAGAACTCAAACTTAATGGTCTTGCCCCCAACGATTATGTCTGGGCCGAAGGGCTTGATGATTGGACGAGAGCCTGCGAGGTGGAAGATTTAGATGATGTTATCACTCTTCCGCCACGATTAGCGCCCACGCCACCAATGTGCCCAAAGACATACGTTGCAGAATCAATTGGCATCACAATAATTCTGTTTCTGCTCTGCACGCCACTTTGCTTCGCATCGGCCTATGGAATAATCAAAGCATCTAGCGTGAGCGAGAAATACTACAATGGACAATTCGATGAAGCAGAACAGGCATCGAGAAAGGCAAGAAAATGGTCGCTTTATCCACTGATTATATGCTTAGTGACGTATATCATCGCTATCATATTGTTTTTTGTGGGTATTCTAAGCATCCCCATTCTACGCGGCACCAATTTATAAGGCGCCAAACATCACACAGGAATCGCAACAGTTACGAATATTATATAATTAACAACACATCAAATTATGAAATACTTCATTTCAGTGAATGGTCAACAACAAGGACCCTTTGAAGTGAGCGAACTACTCGCTCACGGAATCACCCCTACCACACTCGTTTGGACCGAAGGTATGCCAGAATGGGAACCAGCCAATCAGATAGCAGAACTCCAACACCTTTTCAATACAGCGAGCAGCCAGCAAATGCCTCTCACCATCCAGCCTAAGACATGGCTTGCAGAATCGATTCTCGTGACACTATTTTGCTGTGTGCCATTTGGCATAGTGGGCATCGTGAAAGCCTCGAACGTAAGTTCGGCATTCAAAGCCGGCCAATATGCCGAAGCTGAAGCTGCATCAAAATCAGCAAAGAAATGGACAATATATGGATGTATAATCGGCGGCATTGTTACGTTGATGTACATCATCATCATCATCCTGCCATATTTCGAACAATTCGCAAAAGGGGAATTTTAAGCAATCGAAAAATTTTTAGTTGGGGGTTACTTACCCAAAATAGTCCAGAGCCGAAGCAATGCCACCACACATTGCTTCGGCTCTGACCATATATACACCCATCTTTTACAATTTCACATTATTTCAGTATATGCTTTCAGGGGTTTATCTCTTATTTTCACTTCGATTAACCATCGATAATACAAGTTTGTATTTGATTTCTCTCTTTTAATCATTTTTAATATCCACATATAGCGCATATTTTAGATAAATGATGTAACTTTGACAATAAATATACACGAATACTAACATTAACTGTATTATTCATTTATTATGAACAAAAAACTTATTCTTTTAATGTCAGTGGGTGCATTGATGCTTACAAGCTGTAACAAAAAAATGCAACCATTTGCGGCCGATTACTTCACAGTAAATCCTAACCCACTTGAAACTTCTGGTGACTTAGTACCAGCGACTGTATCTGCAAACATTCCTGCAAAATTCTTCAAGAAGAATGCAGAAGTCACTGTTACTCCTTATTTGGTGTATGGCGACAAAGAAACTCCAGCAACTCCACTTACCCTACAAGGTGAAAAAGTACGTGGCAACCACGCTGTAATCTCTTACAACAATGGTGGCAATGCTACTTTGCCTGTAGCTTACAAATACACTCCAGAAATGCTCACCAGCGACCTCGTGCTCGCATTCGACGTTCAACAAGGCAAAAAGACTTATTCTTTACCTCGCGTTAAGGTGGCTACTGGCGTAGTTGCTACTTCTACTCTCGCTGACGCTGCTACTGTAGAGCCAGCTGTTGGTCACGACAAGTTCCAACGCATCATCAAGGAAAAGGTGTCAGCCGACATCAAGTTCTTGATCAACCAAACAAACATTCGCAAGAGCGAACTTAAGTCAGACGAGCTCACTGCTCTTCACCAAACTTTGAAGGAAGCTCAAGGCAACGACAAGCTCGAAGTGGAAGAACTCAACATTTCTTCTTACGCTTCTCCAGAAGGCGGTGTGAAGCTTAACACTCGCATCGCTGAAGGTCGTGAAAAGAACACTCAAGCTTACCTCAACAAGGAACTCAAGAAGAACAAGATCGAAGATTTCGGTTCTCTCACTGCCGACTTCACTGCTCAAGACTGGGAAGGTTTCCAACAACTCGTGAGCGAAAGCAACATCCAAGACAAGGAACTTATCCTCAGCGTTCTCTCAATGTATAAGGATCCTGAACAACGCGAACGTGAAATCCGTAACCTTTCTTCAGTGTTCGACCAACTCGCTAAGGACGTTCTTCCTCACTTGCGCCGTTCACGCCTCACCGCTTCTGTCAACTTCATTGGCTTGAGCGATACTGAAATCGAAGAAGCTTACAAGAACAACGCTAAGAGCCTCACCGTAGATGAAATGCTCTACGCTGCTACTCTCACCGACGACGTTAACAAGCAAGCTGGCATCTACAAGACTTGCACTGAAGTTTATCCAGAAGACTACCGCGGATGGAACAACCTCGGTCTTTGCCAATACAAGCTTGGTGACTACACTGCTGCTGCAAGCAACTTCGACAAGGCTGCACGCATCAACCCTTCAAGCAAAGAAGTGCTTATGAACCAAGGTCTCTGCGCATTGCTCAACGATAACTACGCAGAAGCTAAGGACAAGCTCGGTGCTGCTGCTGGTGCAGAAGGTCTTGGCGACGCACTTGGTACTTACTACATCAAGACTGGCGACTACAACGCTGCAACTGGCGCATTCGGCAACTCTGTAAGCAACAACGCCGCTCTTGCTAAGATCCTTACTAAGGATTACAGCGGTGCTAAGCAAACTCTTGCTGCTGTAGCCAAGCCTAACGCTACTACTTACTACTTG
This sequence comes from uncultured Prevotellaceae bacterium, assembly GCA_905210415.1. Classification (GTDB taxonomy): domain Bacteria; phylum Bacteroidota; class Bacteroidia; order Bacteroidales; family Muribaculaceae; genus SFTJ01. The sequence goes on along the minus strand of CAJLWM010000007.1, from coordinate 8,882 downwards.
ATGGCAGTTCTCGGTGCCCGCACCAACAACGAACAAATGGTTACAAGCAACCTCCGTCAAGCAGTGAAACTCGATCCTTCTTTGGCTAACCGTGCTAAGAACGACCTCGAATTTGCTAAGGTAAATCTTTCTAACGCTCTCTAATTAGCCCTGCGCTAACAAGATGTTAGACTGAAATAATCCAAGTAGGAGATAAACACACTATAGGTGTTTATCTCCTACTTTTGTTTTACCCCATAGCTCATCCACAAGCCACCTCAACACACCGCCAGCAGACTCGCCTTACGGCTCCCTATCAAGCGGTTACCCATAGACGAGCAGTTTCACCGCTATAGCTGATATCACCGCATTATAGAGGGTTTTTCACGCAGTTTTCGCTGACCAAACTGATTTTTAGGGAAACATAAAGCGGAACACCCATTGGATGCTCCGCCATATATTAGAATATATTTTCCTTATTGCTTATGCATTGATCAACAAGCCTGATTCGGCCATTAGTGATCAACCATAAATCACCGATCCGTCAGGATTGAGGAATTCTGATTCGTTGAGGCTCTTCTCATATTGGTTCATAGCACGATAACTCATACCCATACTTGAGAAGCCACCATCATGATAAAGGTTTTGCATAGTCACCTTGCGAGTGAGGTCACTAAACATCACGATGCAATAATCGGCACAATCCTCGGCACTCGCGTTGCCAAGAGGCGCCATACGATTAGAGAAGTCGAACAACGAAGACATACCCTTGATGCCACTACCTGCAGTGGTCATTGTAGGTGATTGCGAAATAGTGTTGACACGCACACCGTGTTCACGACCATAGATGTAGCCGAAACTGCGAGCTATTGACTCAAGCAATGCCTTAGCATCAGCCATGTCGTTGTAGCCAAAGAGAGTGCGTTGAGCTGCGATGTAAGTCAATGCCACTACACTACCACCATCGGCAATGCAATGATTCTTCTTAGCAGCCTGAAGCATTTTGTGAAACGAAACGGCTGAGATATCGTAGGTCTTAGCCATCATATCATAGTCAATATCGTCGTAGGTGCGTCTCTTCCTAACGTTTGGCGACATACCAATAGAGTGAAGCACAAAATCGATTTGTCCGCCCAAGATTTCTACCGAGCGCTTAAATACGTTTTCAAGATCTTCATAACTTGTAGCATCTGCTGGAATGATTTCTGCATTGAGTTTCTCACCAAGCGCGTTGATTTCACCCATTCTCACAGCAACTGGCGCATTACTCAATGTGATAGTTGCTCCTTCTTCTACGGCTCTTTCAGCCACCTTCCATGCAATACTTTTGTCGTTGAGCGCACCAAATATGATGCCTCGTTTTCCTTTTAATAAATTATATGCCATTCTACAGAATAATTTGTTTCTACTTTGCGCCGGTTTCTTTACACCCATCCGGGCTCATTGCCACATTTCTCTTACGCGAAAAGTGTGACCGACGCGAAATCGGGTGCAAAATTACAAAAATTTAATTGATGCTCAATGGATTTTATCAAAAAGTTGCTCCATTTTTCCTCTTTCGTGGTCAATTTCACCGATTTGCATAAACGTTATGCCCATAATACCCTTATATCAAATCGTGTAACCGCAATTGATACCGCCACCAGCATCCGGTTAAACCATCGTGCAAAATTTGTGTCAAAAATAAGAATGAAGAGGATAAATTGAGATTATAGCGGCACAAATGACTGCGTAATTTTGCATCCTCTAAAGCACACAATTCATAATCACGAACAATAAAAAAAATGACACATACACTGAAACACCTACACTTCGCCGCGCTATTCGCACTATGCTTCTCACTAATGGCATGCACCAATAGCGAGAAAGAGCAATGCGAAGTATACAACACCGTGCGCGACGTAAACGAACTGCAACTGGCAAGCGCCACCGTCACAAAAATATACACGGTGCGCGACCCTTACTACGACGACAAGGAGCAAACGCCTGCCAAGCTCGACCTTATCGACCGCCTGCAACGCACTTTGCACGTGATGGAACACTCCATGAAAGTGGGCGACCGCATAGGCATCTACGGACTGCAATGCACCTATGCCGCTGTGATGGACTTGAACAAACTCTCGCCCGACGACATTAAGGTGGAGCGAATCAAGGGCGTAAAACAAGTGACCATTGCGCTGCCTCCTGTGCAAGTGCAAGCTATGGGCAACGATTTCGAGACAAAGGTATATCACGAACGATATTCTGGTCTGCGCTCTGCCATCACCGAGGAAGAGCGCACCATGATGCGAAGAAAGGCGTCTGACGAACTCAATGCCGAGTTCAGCAAACGCCGTAGCCAAGACATAGCATCGCTACGCAAAACCGGCGAAGACAAGGCAATAGACTTCTTCACCACCATGCTGCAAAACCTGGGATATATGCCTAAAGTAACTATTAAGAACTAACTCTCAACAAAAACGTAATGAAAGCCCTACTTATATTCTTAAAAGACCACCCACGATTGATAAAGAGCATTATCAAGACGATAGTTATAGCGATAGCCGTCGCCATACTCGCCTGCATAGGTCTTTGGGCCTACCACTACTATGTGGCTCGCCAGCAAGACAACTTTGCCGCAAAGGTGGAAAACGTGAAGACTATGGTGCGACACAACGCCTTGCAAATCGAAGACGAAGCAATATTTGCCGACACCATCAACGACATCAGCGAGATATACAGCGTGAAAGCACGCATCACTGTGCAATACGATCTTGAAAACATGCGATATCAGTTTGAAGGCGACACCCTGGTGGTGGAATTGCCTCGCGAAATCATCCAAGCCACCGAGCTCGACCGCCGTCTGCTCGACGAATACTACACCGACGGAAAATTTCACGTGTCGCGCCCTACCATCACCGGCAAACAGACCAATGAAATTGAACACCGCATGAAGCAATTCGTCACTTCTACTATGATCAACCAAGAGCACATCAAGCGTGCCCGTCGCAACGAACTTGCCAACATAATTCGCCTGTTCAGCGCCATCCACCACAACGTGCGCGTGGTGATGAATATCTCAGAGCCTCACCAGGCCATCACACCCGAAGCCCTGCCTCTCCCACTCGACCGATAAACTCCTATTCGACAATTAGCGCTTGAATCGCAATAACAGCAACAACGGGGAAATGCACATAAGCACCTCCCCGTTATCATATTATAACCTATTGATTTCTGATTAGTCGATAATCAACATCGCGTCGCCATAAGCGCCAAACATATAGCGCTCTCTGATGGCGATATCATAAGCGTTCATCACGTTTTCATATCCACCAAACGCAGCCACCATCATCAGCATTACAGACTCAGTCATTGCTGGTCCGTCGTCCTCGCTATTCTTGTTGGCGTTAGGGCCAAGTTTCGACATGTGGAAGTTAGATACCATAGAGTCGCACACCGAGAAATCGTATGGAGGGAAGATAAACTTGTTTGTCCATCCGCTAAATGGCTTGATGTGGCCGTTCATACCCACAGTGCTTTCGATGCCACGCATTGTAGATGTGCCAATAGCACAGATGCGACGACCTTCGTCCTTAGCGCGGTTTACCTGATCAACAAGTTTCTCCGACACTTCCATTTGCTCGCTATCAAGGCGATGCTTAGTGAGGTCTTCAACATCTATTTCACGGAAGTTACCAAGACCGATGTGCAATGTGAGGTAACCCTCTTCGATACCCTTGATTTCCATACGGCGAAGCAATTCGCGGCTGAAGTGCAAACTGGCAGCAGGAGCAGCCACAGCACCCTCAACGCTTGCCTTCAAGAATTGGTAGCGCTCCACATCTTCTTCCTCAGGCTCTTCGCGCACGATATAGTTAGGCAATGGAGTCTGACCCAAAGCATAGAGGTTACGCTTAAATTCCTCATGGTCGCCATCATACAAGAAGCGCAATGTGCGTCCACGCGAAGTGGTGTTGTCAATCACTTCTGCCACGATAGTGTCATCAAGGTCGAAATACAATTTATTACCAATGCGGATTTTGCGTGCAGGGTCTACAAGCACATCCCACAATTTTTGGTCTTCATTAAGTTCTCTGAGCAAGAACACCTTAATTCTTGCGCCAGTTTTTTCTTTATTACCGATCAGGCGTGCAGGAAACACACGAGTATCGTTGAACACAAAGAGGTCGCCCTCATCAAAATAATTCAAGATGTCCTTAAATACGCGATGTTCGATTTCGCCGGTCTTGCGGTGCAGCACCATCAATCGTGCTTCATCACGCACAGCGCTTGGATGCTGTGCAATTAGTTCTTCAGGCAGGTCAAAATTAAATTCCGATAACTTCATGTCGTAATAAAATTATATTGTTTTTTTTGTTTTGTTTCGTCTAATTAATCTATTGTGCCGCTTCGGCATCAACCTCAGGCATCACCATATCGGCAGCCTCCAGCACATCGAGCATATCAGGCACGTTCAAGCAGTCTTCCACTCTCACGCCACCCACACGAGTGCGTCTAAGCGCTGTCAGGTGAGCTCCGCTACCCAATGCCTCGCCGATGTCGCGAGCCAATGCGCGAATGTATGTGCCCTTGCTGCACACCACGCGCACGGTGATTTTGTCTTGTGCATATTGGAGCAGCTCTATCTCGTCAATCACAAGCAACTTTGCCTTCAGTTCCACCGTTTTGCCTTTTCTCGCCATCTTGTAGGCGCGGTGTCCGTCAACCTTACAAGCCGAGAATGCAGGTGGCACCTGTTCGATGCTTCCCACAAATTGTTTTTGCAGCACATCTTCCACCATTTCGCGGGTGATATGCTCAGTTGGGTAAGTGGCGTCAATCTGTGTTTCCAAGTCAAACGATGGCGTGGTGGCGCCAAGCGCTATCTCAGCCACATATTCCTTCACATGCGCCTGCAATTCATCGATTTGCTTTGTCATCTTGCCAGTGCACACTATCAGCACGCCTGTAGCCAAAGGGTCGAGCGTGCCGGCATGGCCCACCTTGAGCTTCTTAATACCCAAACGATAATGCAATTTGCCACGGATGCGCTTCACCACATCAAATGAAGTCCAGCCCAATGGCTTATCAAGATAAAAGACTTCTCCTGCAATAGGATTCAGCATATATATATTCTTCTCTTATTATTATCCTACAAAAAGATTGCATCCAATAGTCAACAAGCCCACTACAGCGCAATAGATAGCGAAATAGATGAGTTTGCCCTTACGCACCACATTTATCATCCACTTGCAAGCAAGTGCGCCAGAGATAAATGCCGCAGCAAAACCTACTGCCAATGCCATAAGCGACACATCGCCTTGCGACTGAGCAGCGCCTTCTATGATCTTCTTGCCATCGAGCAACATCTCACCCAAGATTGGAGGAATCACCATAAGGAATGAGAATTGTGCCAATTTTTCCTTCTTATTACCGATGAGCAAACCTGTGGCGATAGTGCTACCAGAGCGCGACAGACCTGGCATTACAGCCACTGCCTGAGCAAGACCTATCACAAAGGCATCGCGCAATGTGATTTCGCGACGCACACGTGGCTTCACGAAATATGAGAACGACAGCAAAGCCGATGTCACAAGAAGCATAATGCCCACTATGAGCATGCCTGAGCCGAAGATATCCTCCACATAGTCCTTGAAGAACAGCCCCACAACACCCACAGGAATCATTGAAATCAAGATATTGAAGAGATAGCGCATTTCATCGTTCATCTTAAACTTCAGTACACCCTTGATCAACCAATCTATTTCTTTCCAGAGCACGCACAATGTGCTGAACACTGTTGCCACATGCACCACAATGGTGAATGTGAGGTTTTCCTCTCCATCTATTCCAAACAAGTTGGAGATTAAGGCCAAATGGCCACTGCTACTTACTGGCAAAAACTCAGTGAGTCCCTGCACAATTCCTAATACTAACGCTTGCAACCAATTCATATCCTGCGTCGTTTTTTTCTATTATTATATTAATTACTTCCTGTGTCGCCACAACACACCAAAGCCCCACCACCTGGCTAATGCTATAGTGTTGGGAGTCGATGCTTTGCAATGATGTTTATTTTTGCTTTTTCTTAAAGATTATTGCGAATGCCATACCCAAGAAACCAAGGAATGTGATGGTTGGGCCCACCACAATGCGGCGTGTGCTAAAGATGTCGGCATTGAAGTGATCCAACTCGTTGCTTCCGCCAAGCATCAGCAAAAAGCCTATCACAATCATCGCGCCACAGATGCCCATAAGCGCGAAATTGATTTTTGTGAGAGGAAAATCACTATATTTTATCTTCTCTTCTTTGCTGGTTTGCACTGCCTTATTTTTAGTCTTTACCATATTATATTATAATGTCTTTCTTCTATATCTTTTATCCTGTTCGCCTTATCGGGTGAACAAATCATCGTAGTCAATGCTGATGTAGCGGTTGGCCGCAAAGGCTGCCGAAAGCGAGCATATCAGCATGCTCACCACGAGCAAAGCGCCATACACCACTGCTATATCAATCATATTGATAAGCTGTGCCCATCCTGCCTCAAACTGCACCAGATAGTATAGAGCACCCGAGAGCAGCACCGCTGCTATGAATGTAGCCACAATTCCATTCACAATGTTCACCATCACTATCGGACGGCGAATGAAGCCAGGCTTTGCGCCAACCAATTTCATGGTGTGTATGAGGAAACGCCGAGAATACACCGTCAATCGCACCGTATTAGCAATAAGCACCACCGAAATTATCAGCAACACGCCAGCCACCACAAGCAACACTATTGCCACATTGCGAATGTTGGAGTTGATTACGTCCACCACATCTTTGTGCATCTGTATCGACTCAATGCCCTGCATCTTCTTCAGCGCATATTCTATCCTGTTAAGGCTATCAGTGCAGGCATATTCAGCCTTCACCTTCACCTCAAACTCAGCGCTGAGCGGATTCACGCCTATCACCTCCATAAGGTCTTCGCCGGTCTCACGCTCCCACTCTTTGAGAGCCTCCTCACGCGACACGTATTTCACGCTGCTCACATATGGGGCATTGGTCCACATCTGCTTCAGGGTGTTGATTTCACCCTCTGTAGCAGTCTGGCTAATCACCACGTCAAAGCCAATGTTTTCCTTCAAGTCGTTGGTCAAACGGTGTGCCGCCACGCCTAAGAGCGCCACTATACCAAGCAACAAAAGCACCAACGATACGCTCATCACAGTGGTGATGTTCGAGTTGATATTCCACAATTTCCTTGATTTACCGTTAGCCATACTTATACTATTTTCGTAATAATTTGCAAAATTACAACTCAAAAACGCCCTTGTCAATACTTTTTTGAATTATTCACACATATTTCACCGTTTTACGCCATTTTTTCCATATTTCAGGCGACAATAACATGGGGATTATATAGAAAGGGCTGAAATCACGCATTATGATTTCAGCCCTCTTTGAGTTTATTTCAACGCTGACTCTTTTTCCAAGCAGCAGTTATTTCTGCATCAAGTGAGATTAGAGAACCACCTTGTAGGCAACTCCACCGACCTTCACGATGTAAGCACCGCCAACAAGTTCCACCTTGTTTACGCCTGCTTTACCTTCATATACCTTCTTAACACCGCCATCGAAGCTATAAACGTAGATAGGAGCATTTTCACAGAGTGTCACCGCTACGCCATCAGCAGCAACATTCACTACTGGACGATTATCCACCATTTCATTGTTGTCGATGCCGCTTGGGTCCTTCAAAGTCACATTGATCTTCTCCGATACGGTTGACTTTTGTTCATAACCGAAATCGTCAAGACGCCAACCTTGCACCTCATAAGCATATTTGCCGTTTTCCTTCAAATCAGAGAACTGATAAGATGTTGTCTTGCCGTCTTCGATTTTGATTACAGGCAAATTCACAGTCATCTCATCGCCCACTTCCACAGATTGAGTTACAGTCACTTCGTCCAACAAGAACTTCTTCAACTTAGATTCTTCAAACGACAATACTGTTTCAGCATCGCCATCATTAAATTCCCATGTATCCTCAGCAACACCTTTAGAATCAAATGTAATTGAGTGAATGTTAAGCTTGCCATCCACCACATAACCTGCGTGATATACGTTCAAGTTGTCGCCTGCAGTACCCTTAGCCTTCACATACACCTTATATTTACCGCCCTTAGCAGAAAGATTCATCTCAGGAGAGTAAACATTTGATATATTCATTGGGAAACGTCCGCTATTTGCACCAAGCATGCCTTCTGCAGCGATGAGGTTTCTTCCCGACCAACCTGGGTTGTCTGTAATAGCATCGGGATTTGTCACCGTCTCTGGAAGCAACTCTGAGCCTGCAGTAGACTTTGAGAATGTTTCTTTAAGGACTACATTTTCGCCAGATTCCTCTACGGTGTCATATCTGTAGGCTTGCAAATAGTAGCCCTTTGCCTTTGGAAGATATTGCCAGTTGGCTATGAAAGACGTAGAAGTGATGTCAGAAGCTTCCTTCGAAGCAGTTGGCATAAAACCATCCACCTTCATGATTCCAGATTTGTCTGAAACCTCTTCACCGCTCTTTTCCTTCACATTGTAGTAATATATCTTGTCAGGATTGATACCTTCTACAGTGTATGATTGTTCTGTAACAGCCTTATCTGTGAAGAAATATTCTGGAGCGGCATATTCATAGCTGATAGAGTTGATAGCAAGGTTACCTACCGACTTACCATCGCCCTTTTCGATACCAATCTCAATCTTACCGATGTTTACAGGGTTGTAGCCAAATGCCTCAGCCAAATCGAACTCTTGACGGCTTGCAAAATACAAAACCTCAATTCTACCACTTGTGAGAAGGTCGTTTTCCTTATCATATATTTTAATTATTGCTGTCCGGTAAAAACTTTTTTAAATAACATAAATTAGGGCTGACACTTCT
>CAJLWM010000006.1 GCA_905210415.1 uncultured Prevotellaceae bacterium | reverse complement strand
CGTCCCTACCGGCAAGCGTTTTCCGACAGCGCGGAAAGCCCCATAAAATCTGCGCTTCTAAAATTCCGAAACCATTCCAAGCCCTAATGCCCGAATTGGGGTAAATAATCCACTAACGATACAACCCCTTAACAGAAATCAAAAAAATGCTGTCCGACCATCGTCGAGCAGCATTTTTTGAGTATATGTGATTATATCATTAATCTGAATAATACTTCGAGTTCTTAGCGCCACTGCCATAATAGCCGTATCCGTAGCCATAACCATAGCCATACGAGCCACCGGCCGTTGTGGTGCCGTTAAGCACAAGCGCCATATTCTTAAATTTATCGTTGCGATAGTCGTTTTCAAGAACTGGCAACATACTGCGTTCAAGCAAGCCAGCGCGAATGATAAACAATGTTCTGTCTACCAATTGCTCAATGATCGATGTATCTGCAACAATGTTCACTGGTGGACAGTCGATGAAAATCATATCATATTTGCCACGCAATTGCTCAATTATCTGTGAGAACTTTTCGCCTTGAAGCAATTCGGTTGGGTTTGTAGGAATCACGCCAACTGGTATGTATTGCAGATTGTGCTTGCTTGTGTGGATAGTTTTTTCAAGCGAGTCAACTTGACCAGTGAGATAGTGCACCAAACCGATACCGCCCATACCCAGCGACTTCGACAACGAAGCATGACGGACGTCACAGTCAATCACAAGCACCTTCTTGCCCTTTATCAAATATGACACCGCAAGGTTGATTGCGATAAATGTCTTACCCGAACCAGGGTTATATGACGACACGGCAAACACATTCTTTGTGCGATCCTTGTCAACCAAGAATTCCACGTTGGTGCGCAGGATACGGAATGCCTCATTGATGATGTTTCGGCTACCTTCTTCCACTACCACCTTACGAACGCTGCTCACCTTCTTCTTTTCCCAGATGTGGCGCTTTGGCTCGATGCTTGGCACTTCACCAACAAATGGCATAGTCACAGCATCTACCACATCCTTGCGGCCACGCACCTTGGTGTTGAGCATAGTCATTGCATAAAGCACGCCACCAGGCAATGCCAAACCAAGGATGAATGCCACCATAAGGATTTTAGCCTTCTGAGGGCCAATTGGCGCACTGCTGCCGTGAGGGCTCGATACGATGCGAGTGTTGTATGCAGTAAACGCTTGTTTCAATTCGTTCTCCTCGCGCTTCTGCAACAAGAAGAGATACAAGCTTTCCTTCACCTTCTGCTGACGCTCAACAGAGAGAAGACTCTTGGCCTGTGTTGGGTTGTTTTGAATGCCGGTCAATGCGCGTGCATTGTAGCCTTGCAAGCTCTTGATTTGTGAGTTAAGCGATGTCACAACATAATCGAGGCTCTGCGAGATTGCTTGGCGCATTGCAACAAGTTTTGCGTCTAAATCCTTAACGAAAGGGTTCTCTGTAGAACTGTTGGCAACAAAATTGTTACGTTGCAAGAGAGTCTTATTAAATTCGCTGATTTGATTTTCAACACCGACATTCTCCACGCCGCTATTTGCAGGCAACAACTTAAACAGGTTCACATCATTGCCACTCACGATGCCAGCACGAATGGTCTTAGCCATATACAACTGGTTGTTGAGATTCATCAAGTTTTGGGTCGACATGTTTGCCTCTTGCATATACAAAGCACCAGCAGCAGCCACGTCTGGCACCATATTGGCACTCTTATATGAACTAATGTCGGCATCCACGTTGCCAAGTTCGCCCTCAATCACGCGCAGGCGATCGTTGATAAACTTAGATGTTGACACAGCTATTTGGTTCTTGTCTTCCTCCCAGTGCTCGTTGTAAACAGCGATAAGGGTGTTGATAAAATCCTTTGCACGATCAATATTCACATCAGTATATGCGATATCAATCACTGTGTTTTGCTTGCTGTTTGTAGCCACATTCAGTCGCTTAACCGACGATGCTACCGATGCCTCTGAAGTGATCTTGCTCACGTAGATGCGATTCACAGCCTTAGCATTGGCTTTCTTCACATACGATGGAGATGCCATTATCACCACATTGCCGGCGATAGTCTTGATTGGCTGACCGATCTTACCCTTATAGGTGCCACTCGATTCTTCCTTCTTAAACACCATATCTGAGATCTCTACGCTGCCATTATTACCAAGTTCTACAGTGAATGTGCAACTCTCGTCGTCTTTCACGTTAGCCAACGAAGCGATAATTGGGCTTGTGGCGCCATAGAGGGTAACTCTGTGGAACGAACCGTCGGTGTAATATTTCACATCAAGGTTTAGACGCTTGATGGTCTCCAAAATCACGTCGGGCGACTTAAACACCTCAACCTCATTGTTCACATCACTCTTTGTGGTTCCCAATCCCATGTCGGAGAATGCCGAAGCCACATCCATTGCCGAAGAACCGCCCTTGCCGTCCTCCTTAATCATCACTGATGCCGATTGCTCGTAGGTAGGCTCAATGCGTAGCGCATACATCAATGCGATGCCAACGAATGCAACCACCGACACCAAAAACCATTTCCAGTTTGATAAAAACAATCCCCAGATGTCTGACAAAGTGATAGAATCACCACTCTGCTCAAAATTGTCTAATTGTTCTGCCATATTTTGTCTATTATTTTTCCTATTACTTAAATACCAACACAGCCACTGTGGTGAGCAATGATGCCAATGAAATCCAGAACGATGTACTCAACACGGTGTTACCGTTCACTGTGCTTTGGCGGGCACGCATATCGTTTGGTGCAACATACACCATATCGCCTTGCTGCAGATAGTAGGCTGGCGACGATGTCACCGAAGCAGCATCCACCATATTGATGGTGTAGATGTTTTGTTGCGAGCCTTCGGTGCGAACCACCTTCACCTTGTCGCGCACACCATAGATGGTGAGGTCGCCGGCAGCACTCAGCGCATCGTAAATTGTGTAGTTGTCGCGGTCAATCGCATATCGTCCAGGACGAGCCACTTCACCCAATACACTCACCGACAGATTGTCGTATTCCACTGTCACAGTCGGATCGTTGAGCATACCAGTGCTGATGATTTTTTGCTTAAGTGCATCGGAAATCTCCACGCGCGACATTCCTGCCACATGCACCTTGCCTAAACATGGAAATTCGATATTGCCATCGGCATCCACAGCATACGACATCACGCCGTTTGATGTGTTGTTTGCGCCAGTTGCCGTAGACCCTTGACCCAAGCGGGTGGAAATATATGGCAAATTGAATGGCATAGCCAACTCCGGATTGCGGCTATTAACGGCTATTGTCAATTTGTCGTTCGGTTTTACTTTTATGATTTTCGACTCAACAAGCGTGAGTGTTGAACCATCTTTTACATCCTGAAAATACTCAATCTGCTTAGATGTGCCGCACGAGGTCAATAGCACTGCAGCCACAGCAATTACAATGTGCTTAATCTTCATATAACTATTTGATTATCTATTTATTTCTTTTTCGTTTTTCCCGATTTTGGGCATGAATGAAATGAGATTTATTTAATCAATGTCTCCATTGCATTATCCCGTGCCTATTGAAATCCATCAACCAACACAGAAATCCATTACGCTTTAATTATGCAAATTTAGCAATTCTTTTTCATCTTTTATTAATTTACGAGCATTATAATTTAGCAAAAGCCCACATTATCACTATTTTTCGCAAAATTTCCCACATCCAACCGTTTTCCCCGTTTATACAAAAAAATCAGTTGATACGGCTCTTTTATGCCATATCAACCAATCACTATCATTCGTGGAGCGGTAGACGGGGCTCGAACCCGCGACCCTCAGCTTGGGAAGCTGATGCTCTACCAACTGAGCTACTACCGCAAAAAATCGTTTCTATTTATGGTTTCTTACCTCTCATCACAGCGTTCACTTGTGCCTCACCGTCAACTTCAACATATTTGATGGTCACAGTGTCGCCTATCGACCAAGACACACGCTTTGCCGGATCTAAGTCGGGATAACTGAAATTAAGTGTATCGCCATTCTCATCAAGTATGGTGATGCTATTCATAGCACCATCAATGGCAACACCTATCGACGTCTGCTCTTCATCAACGGTATCTTCTGGTGAAACCGAAACCACTGTTGAATCAGCACTCTCCTCTTTGCTTCCGCTATTGCCGCACGACCACATTCCCATGGCCAATGCTGCCAACATTATCATCGATAGCTTTTTCATAAAAACCTCCTTTTCTCTTTTACAACGCAAATATAGTGCAAAAATATTGGATGGATATTAGCAATTTACATACTTTAAATAATGTGGGCAAAACACATTCCCATCACCCCTCTACCTTTGCCTATGTAAACAAAAAGAAAGGAGAAAACTATGAGACTAAACGATTATCAACTCACACTTGGCGACGCCATCTATGCTTCGCTCTCTATCGACGGAAGCCCGGTGGCAAACATCAATAGCACGCGCTTCGGTAGCATCAGCGATATAATCAGTCTCATCTATCACGTGGCAGGCCGATTTGCCGGAACAGCCAAGCTGCTCATACGCAACCAAAGCCGTGGATGGAACACCACAATGACTATTGCATCAAACAGCCAACCAGCCAAAAGCAACATGCCAGCAAAACAGCCGGTTGTAGAAAACGGACAATATCTAATTCCCTGGTAAAAAGTCCTTATTTTTTTACCTATAACATCATCACACATAATTTATTGATACCATGAATCACACATTGGTCGCTGCCCTATGAGCAGCGACCTTTTTTGATTCGCATCATTCAAAACAAAAAAATTCACAAAATCACGATAAAATCTGCCACAAATGATAAGAATGCTGATTTTTTTCCGTAATTTTACAAAGATTTTAAGTATATATGTTTAATGAGCATAAGTTATAGTCCGCAATAATACACATAACTATATGACAATAAACAGATAACATCATTCTGACTTAAATTTTTAGTAGAATTTATTATATTAATAAGAACTATTATGGTTTATACACAAGAAGTACAACACATGTGTTGTGTAGCAAAGGGTGCTAACCATCCTTCAGCTCCAATTCCAGAGGAGGGTAAATGGGTTAGAGCAAAAGAAATCAAGGACATTTCTGGTTTCACTCACGGCATTGGCTGGTGCGCACCACAACAAGGTGCTTGCAAACTTTCTCTTAACGTGAAAGAAGGCGTTATCCAAGAAGCTCTTGTAGAAACAATCGGATGTTCAGGTATGACTCACTCTGCAGCTATGGCAGCAGAAATCCTTCCAGGTAAGACTATCCTCGAAGCTTTGAATACCGACCTCGTTTGCGACGCAATCAACACTGCAATGCGCGAATTGTTCTTGCAAATCGTTTACGGCCGCACTCAATCTGCTTTCTCTGAAGGTGGTTTGCAAGTAGGTGCTGCTCTTGAAGACCTTGGTAAGGGTCTCCGCAGCCAAGTAGGTACTATGTTCGGTACTTTGGCTAAGGGCGTTCGTTACTTGGAAATGGCTGAAGGCTATTGCACTCGCATGGCTCTCGACGAGAACAACGAAGTAATCGGTTATGAATTCCTTCACCTTGGCAAATTCACTGAAGCGCTCAAGAAAGGTAAGACCCCAGAAGAGGCAATCGAAGCTGCAAAGGGCCACTATGGTCGCTTTGAAGATGCCGCTAAATACATTGACCCACGCAAAGAATAATTAGGAGGACAACATTATGGCAATTAGAGAAGTAAAATTTGAATCTCAAGACCGCCGTATGGCGCAAATTCTTGCTGCATTAAACGAAAACGGCATTAAAGATATTGAAGAAGCTAATGCTATATGCGAAGCTGCAGGTATCGACCCATATTTGACTTGTGAAGAAACTCAACCAATCTGCTTTGAAAATGCAAAGTGGGCTTATGTAGTAGGCGCTGCTATCGCTATCAAGAAGGGCTGCAAAAACGCTGCTGACGCTGCTGAAGCTATCGGTATCGGTTTGCAATCATTCTGCATCCCTGGTTCTGTTGCCGACGACCGCAAGGTAGGTTTGGGCCACGGTAACTTGGCTGCTCGTCTTCTCCGCGAAGAAACTAAGTGCTTCGCTTTCTTGGCTGGCCACGAATCTTTTGCTGCTGCAGAAGGTGCCATCAAGATTGCTGCTAAGGCTGACAAGGTGCGCAAAGAACCTCTTCGCGTTATCCTTAACGGTCTCGGCAAGGACGCTGCTAAGATCATCTCTCGTATCAACGGCTTCACTTACGTACAAACTCAATTCGACTATTTCACTGGCGAACTTAAGGTTGTTGATGAACACCCTTACTCAAACGGTCCTCGCGCTAAGGTGAAATGCTACGGTGCTGACGACGTTCGCGAAGGTGTAGCTATCATGTGGAAGGAAGGCGTTGACGTTTCTATCACCGGTAACTCTACTAACCCAACTCGTTTCCAACACCCAGTTGCTGGTACTTACAAGAAAGAACGCGTATTGGCTGGTAAGCCTTACTTCAGCGTTGCTTCTGGTGGTGGTACAGGTCGTACTCTTCACCCAGACAACATGGCTGCAGGTCCTGCTTCTTACGGTATGACTGATACCCTCGGCCGTATGCACTCTGACGCTCAATTCGCTGGTTCTTCTTCAGTTCCTGCTCACGTTGAGATGATGGGCTTCCTCGGCATTGGTAACAACCCAATGGTAGGCTGTACAGTTGCTGTTGCAGTTGACGTTGCTACTGCTCTTGCTAAGTAATTTCGACTTATACGAAACACTTAAATATCACAAATCCTTTTGGAGCTTTTCCAGAAGGATTTTTTTGTTCCCCTACCTAAACCCTACGACCGATTTGGATAAACCAAAAGAGCAGAAACCACATTTGGTTTCTGCTCTCTTAACCCAATTCGTCATTAGGGATTGGAAGAATTTCGGAATTTTAGAAGTGCAGATTTTGATTGCTTTTTAAAGAGTAATAGCCAGCTATTGCGAGTTAAAAACAAACAAAATATGCCTTATAAAAAACGAAAGACTCCAAGCAGTAGTGATAATTTCAAATATACGTCCTAATGACTGATTTTGGTTTAACCCAATTCGGGCAAACGAAATTGCCGCGATATGTTCATTAATTTTCCTCTATAAACATTGGATCCCAAGCAGGAAGCATAATTGGCTTTTGCTTCAAGAGTTTCAATGTTTCTGCCGAGATAAATTTCTTTTCGATTACGAATCTAAACATATATTCGTTGAACCACTCATCTGTCATCACAAGATTGCCCTTGTAACCGCTGTTTGGTCCCCAGCTGTTTTCCACCAACCAGCGTGTTGGCGCCTTTGTGTTCATATCAACGTCTACAGCAATCAGCGTCATAGCGTGCGACGAACCACTTGCATGTGTGAGAATGCGCTCACGCTTATCCATGGTGAGTTGCATGCCGAGCAACGACTCATAGTCAAAATTATTCATATCGCATGTGCCCACGCTGCGGTTTAAGAATTTACCCACGTCGCAAGAGATATACATTGCCTTGTTGTCCTTGATTGACTCGATAGCGAACGGCTTGATATCCTCGATTGGGAGATTAAGGTAAACCCAGTCGTGACCCTCATAGGTGTGGCGGTCGTATTGTATCTGATACAACTTGCCATATTCGCGAGAAGGATCGTTCATGATAAGCACATAGTCGTTGGTCAAATCCTTTTCGCCCCACAATTCCTTGTAGAACGATTGTGGAGTGTAGGTCTTTTCGCTCACTAAGTTGCCAGAGTTAGTCTTATATTTCCAAGTGAATTCTTTTGGAGGAATGCCATAAGCCAACGTGAGCATACGATATACATTGCCGAGCATCTTCACCTTAGTTTCTTCAAGAGCATTTTTCTTGGCGCCATTAGCAGCCTGCTTGCGCAATTGCATGCCATAGTCGCGCAATTGCCATTTCAGTTGTGAGTCAAATTGCGATGTGCTGTTGCTAATCAATGTTTCTGGCATAGCCGACTTAGGCACAACGCCATATTTCTTCACCAAATCGGCAACACCTGTGAATGTGCCACCGTCGCTCAGCGGATTTGAGAACAACCAATCAACGGTTCTGTCTTCAAACGATTTGTCGGCTGTATCAATCACATTTTGCAAAAACATGTTAGACTTCTCAAGTTGGTCGTAGAAAAATAGATATACCTGCGACAATTCCAATTCCGGAAGATTGTGCTCGCTGATAGCTTGTGCGCGAAGCACGTTCATACCGGTAAACAACCAGCAACGGCCCGACTGCTTTTGGTCAGTGACTCCCTTTGTAAACACGCGGTAAGTGAAATCGCCATCTGCCACACCATTGAGCGTAGAGAAACCTGTTGCCAATGTGTTGAGCGAAGTTGTTGCCATGGCATTACGAGCCACCTTGTCAACCACAGTCTGCGGTTGCGAAGCAAGTTGGTTTAGCACTTTTGGCGTGATGGCGCTCTGTGCCATACAGCCCACTGCGATGCCAGTACCCATCACAGCCGTCATCAAGAATCTGTTTATTCTCATTTTCAATATATCTTTTAAGATTAATAAAATTATTCTATTTTCATCACCAGTTCATAATTCTCCACATGCACCTTCACCTTATACGGCGTAGCACTCTTGCGAGGCTTCGCTCCGGCATAGTAGTAAAACCTGTGCTGAAGGTCAAACGAGCGCACCTTCACCAGTCGTGTTTCACCCTTAGAGATGTTGCAATCCACCGTCACCGTGCGCTTGTGAAGCATCGCGCCTTTCACGTCGGTATATAATAATGTGAGCGTGATGTGGCCGATGTGGCCATCTGTTATATTTGTCACGAAAAACGCTTCCTCATTATCGGTTGCTCGCTTGCTGTAGCCTTTTATCACCACAGGCGATGCCTTCACAGTATATTTATCGTCGCCAGTTGGCAACGAATCTTCTGTCACGATATTTGTCTCCGCAGCAGCCGACAAGTTCCTTCGCGTAGTCTTGGTTCGCGCCGCCATTGGCACCAACACCGCCATCACAAGCAATATGGAGAACAGTCGCTTCATAGCATCACAAATAACGTATCACACCATCTATTGTACCATCGTCGTCAGCCGACGGATAGACCTTCTTAAATCCCAACGGAAGCGACTCACTCCCCTTCTCGGCAATAACCGACAGCCCCTTGAACAATGTAGGCAGAAAGCGCGTAATGTTCATGCGAAATTTCAGCTTCACATCTGGCTTCACAAAGGTGAGCAACTCGCCATTGGCCGACAGCGTGGCCACACACCTAACTGGCTTAAACAGCGTCTGCACACTGCGTTCGCTATATAGCCACAAGGCAAATTTCTGCTTATCGGCACTCCGCTCAATATAACCGATTACTGTTCCGGGCAGCAAATCATAGTCGTCGGAATCGACATACACTATGCGATACGACATGCTATTGCCGTCGAGCGAGTCGCCACAACGCTCTATCACGAGGGTGGTTTTCTCTTCATTGTAATACCACACACCCTCTATGGGCTGCAACGCCATCGCCGACAATCGCTGCCTTACGGCTTCGTCGGAATAATCTGAATTGAGGATTTCTGATTGTTGTTTCACATGGCCATCATTAGCGCTATGCGCCATTGCACACACACTGCACACCAGCATCATCACGGCTGCAATATTTGCACGACAGCACATCATACTCTAACCCTTTAGTTGGTAGCAAACCTATAAGTAAGACCGAAACTCAAAATCTCCTTAAACTGCCAATAGTTCCACTTTTCATTCTTGTTAACCGACTTGTCGTAACGCAAGTGTGTATAGAATTGCGTGATCAAGTGACTTGTAACGTTGAAATTGAAGGTGTTTTCCCAATCGCCTTGCACATACTCATAGTTTGAGAACACATATAATCTCGACGACCAAGAGATAGAACTATTAAACTTTATGTTGAGTTTCGATTCGAGTTTCGAACCCACATTGAGAATCGTGTGATGGCCTTCGCGTATACCAAAGTTGGTAGGAGAAGGATTAACATCAGTCTTACACAACTTCATATTATAAGACACTGGAGAAAGCGACAGGTTGAATGTTCTCCATCCATCCTTACTCCTGTTATCATATGTGATACCCACACCGACGTTCAATTCGCCTGGGCTCAAGAATGCAGCCTTACGATTGTTGGTGTTAGTGGTGTAATTATTGAGCAACTGTGTTTTAAACTGCATTGATGCCGAATAATACCACTTTTTGATAGCCTTCACACCAAATTGAGTGTTCCACTGAAACAAATCGTCGCTAATGCTATAGTCGCGCAATTCATCGTTTGGAGCAGAGTTTATACCCAATTTATAGCGGATGGTGTTTGAGAAGATATAGTTAGGATGCAAGTTTTGATTCAATTGCACATTCCACTGCAAGTCGCTGAGGATATTCAGGATGTTATCACCACCCTGATACCAGTTTTCCGACATATATGCTTGAGAGAATTGCAGCGAAGTCACAAACGTGTGAAGCCAGTTGTGAAGTTTCACCTGCTGTGGCTTAGCATCCACACCCACATTGTTGTATTCGCGTGGCGCGATTGTCAGCGTGCGGCTCTTAGGATCAACTACGCTGATAAATTCCTTTGGAGCCTCAGGCAACGCATTCACATTATAAATCACTATGCCAGGGTTGTTCACCATAGCATTATATCTCAATCTGTCTTCCCAGTTTTTCTCTTCGATATCGTTGTTCAACCAATTGCGGTTTACATTCAATTGGTATCCGCTCTGTGGGTGCCATTGCTGTATGGTATCAGCGGCCAACTTTTGTTGGCAGAAAATCAGCGGAACATAGGCATACGACGGCTTCAAATCAATAGTATCATAGTCAAGCGTACGCCAATCGTTTAGCTTGATGGCTGGCACACGCATGAGTTCTTTCTGCACTGTGTCGGCACGATGATGTATTGTTTTATCCGATGCTTCCTGCGCAGTTGTGTGCTGCGACAATGCCATTGCAAACGCAAAAAATCCACAAATTTTGTATATCGAGTTACTCATCTTTTTAGTGTAAATTCCAATTTATCTATCCTTTGCAAAAATAGCAAAAATTAGCGTTAACCACAAGTGTTTGCCCGCTCTTTGCAGAATTATACTACCACATCACCCACCTGCCACAGCGAGTTTTTTCGACTTTGTGGTGTATTGCTCACCATCGGTAGAGATGCTTGCTCTATACACATAGATTCCGCGTGGCACCCTGCCTCCGCTCTTGTCGCAAAGGTCCCATGTAATTGGGAACGATGTATAAAGGTCGCTCTTACCGGTTTGCGAAACGCTCCACACCTCCTTACCCATGAGGTCGTAGACTTGCAGAGTGATTGTCAGCAACGCATCTGGGCGATTGTGCTTGAGATAGAACACGGCATCTTCAATAGCCGGATTGGCTGTGGTGTAGACGTCATAAATCTCTGGCTTCAATCCCTTCACCACATTAAACGAGATTGTCTTCTCGCTTGAGTTGTTGAATACATCCCACACTTTCAGTCGCAATGTGTGCTCGCCCTCTTCCAACCCGCTTAGCGGATAAGATATTGTGCCGGCATTGCCGTCCTTGTCGTAGACCGGGGTGAAATACGACGACACATCGCTGTGGGTTTCCTTACCATCCAATTGCAATGTGATGTCGTGGCCAATGCCGCCCGAAGAGAAGTTGATACCGTCTTTGTCAAATATGCTTGCTATCACGAGTGGCGACTCATTCACGTTGTCACCATCCTTAAAGTTCTCGCTGTTAAGAGCAAAACTGCGGATTTCCGGGCCATCACTATCGGTTTCTATAGTCTCGTCATAGCCATAGATATAAAACTCGTCGTTGCTACCCACTGCTTCTGCCCCCGATGCCGCACAATAGGCATACATGCACATACGGGCCGGGCTATAGTTGTCGAACGACGAAGCCGACAATTCGCTTGGGATAGTCACCTTCACCGAGAATTTTCCGTTTTTCACCGAATCGGTCACCAATGCCAACTTGTTTGAGCGGTCTTGGAATGGATATTGCGAACCGTCTTCGCCATAACCAAGTGTCACCACGCTCTGTTCGGCATCATAGAGGGTCGACACGATATTGCCATTAAAGTCGGTCACCTCAGCGCCGCTTCCATCAACAATCGAGCCTGAGAATGTGAGCGTTTGGCGCGCTTGGAATGTTGGCAGATTATCGTCGATGGCATGGCCATTGATTGCCTCCAATCTCACCTTATATTCTGGCATACGCAGGCGCATAGCAGGGTCGCCAAACAGTGTATATCTCAGTCGGTTGTCGTCAACAACGTCGTTCTTGCCCCTACGCACAAATTCTCCGATAGTATATCGCTTGCCATCGGCGTCGTGCGAGAATGCATATTTGGCAATAGCATCGTTAAGCGTGCCATTATTTGGGATATAAGCAATGCGTGTGGCCGACAATTCTGCTATCACACCGCCATTGCCGTTGAGATACATGATTTCACCACCCGACACCGCATCGGCATCAAATCGCGAAAACTCGCATGTGGCTGCAAACAAGAATGGCCAGCGCTTATTATAGAAATTGTTGATATCATACCATGTGAGCAAGTGTTCGCCGGTCCAACTAGTAGGGTTGGCGTGGCCAATATATCCAAGCCACATCATACCTTCGTCAAACTGCTTATACAGCTTATCGCGACCCACTTGACACACGCGCGAACCGCCGCTACTTGCGTTGTCGTAGGCATCAATGTAAATCTTATTGAATTGCATATCAGCCGCGCCATTCTCAGAATACAGTTTAATCACAGATTCTGCCTGGCGCACGTGCTCAGAGTTGTTTTGGTCGTCGGCAACGATTGTGGCAACACTCTTCCATGCGCCATAATCCACGCCATTGACATACTTATATAACTTATCAACCACAGTTCGGGCTTCTTCAACACTTTTCACTGGCATTCGGCCTACTGCAATCGACAGTTTTGCATTCACGATATTACCACCGGCATTATCCTCAAGGAACACAAACAAATCATCGGCAGTATACGAGGTGTATTCATTAGAACTTTCTTCACTCTGATATGTGAGCAGCATTGGGTAACTATTAGCCCTCACCACATCTGTCAACTGACGATTGTCGTAAGTTCCACGACCGAAAAGCAACAAATATTTCAGTTTATGACCCTCGCTATCGATTCCACGATCGTAGAACATCTTGCAAAGGTTTCTATACGACATAGCATCTGGCATACCCGACGAAAACTCGTTGTAGACTGTTTCGCTGTCAAGCACAAGCACTCGCATTCCGTCGTTGGTTTCGTGCAACGAAGCCACTCGGCGAGCCTGAGCAACGAATTCCTTAGGCGAGATTATTATCATGTCTGGCACCTGCTCGCCATGAACATTCTGGTTTTTCACCACGCCCACATATTCTGGCGTTGGCAGCGATACGCTGGTGTCGAATGCCACATATTCGCGCTCGCCCATTGCACATGGTGCAAACGCCACGCCATCGTCGGTCTTAGTCAGGTTCATCGCATAGATGTTTTTCACATCCGTCACGTCCCACACCATCGTGTTGTCAGTTGCACCGTCCATACACAGCGCCACCGGCTTGCTGGCATTGTATCTAAACGACAACTTGCCATTCACCAGCTTCAACTGACGCAGATAATTCACCGTGATATAGTCGAGGCGGGCAACACTCAATGTGCCACCATACTGCAATCCAATGCTATAAGAGAAATTGTCGGTATTATTCAGGCTGAAAGTCTTCAGTGAACTTGTCATCACTATGTGTGTATACTGACTGTTCACCTCGTCTATCATATCGCTTTTACTATTAGCGCCAAGCTGAGTGCCATTATACTTAAACGACAATCGGCTTGCGCCTCCACCTTGACTATGTGCGCCGAAACTTGTGAGCACATTCACATCGCTACCCGACACATAATCAGGTATCTTAAATTTAAATGTCTGGTTGGAATTAAATCGGAAATCCTCGCCCAGCAACTGACGTCCGCTCTCGCTGGCAGTCATCAATTCCTTTTCGTGATACAAGCGATCGGTAAATGTCTTCACCACATCGCCACTTGCGCTTATCTCATTGGTCGCTTTTACGATTTCAACATCAGCCTCATCAGCTTCTTCCGAAAGAAAATAATATCCTGCAGTGGAATAAGGATGCTGCACCTGCTGATACGTAATGTTTCGTCCGGCCTTCCATGTAATTGGGCCTTGAGCATAGAAGTATATCGCGTTCTTGTCGCGCAGCACCTGCACCTGTGGCACATCATCCACATAGGCGCTGCGTGTGAGCACTTCCGGTATTGGCGCACCGCCATAACCATAGATTCTCAATTTGCTGATGTCGGAAAAGCCCCACTTGCGGGCATCGCTCTGCGTGATTTTATACACACCCGACTCCGACACTTTTATCTTCACCCATTTGCCTTGGGCCAAGCGCGATTGCTCGGCATATATGCTCGTATCAAATGCCATGCAGCATGCTCCATAGGCCAATGCAAAAAACATCAGCACCGCATGTCGCAATATATATCTGTTCGTCATAAAAATCTACTTTTCCGTTTTAGATTGTTTTCTTATACAAGAATCATAGCAACGCACTCGCGCCACTATACATTTTATCATATTCTAAACGCAAATATACCTTAATTATTGCAAATTTTCAGTCTCTTACACAGTCTTTTTTATCCATCATTTGCCCACAAGCATTTTTTTTCATAACTTTCACAAATAATTCACGAATACCTCTTTTTCCTATAACCAGAAACAAAAAATATAACCATAAACAAAAATTCAATTCATGAACAAAATCTATTTCCTATGGTCGTTATTGGTTGCCGGCATGATGCTGTCGCCAAGCGCAAGCGCGCAAGACAACGACTTCGACTTAAACTCACAACGCTCTGAGAAGCAGGACGTGCTGCCCGTATCAGGCAAAAAGATTGATCATCACGGCTTGGTGATCAACCCTACTCCACAACAAATAGAAGTATCGCAAACCGATCGCCTCAACGCTTCGCAAGGCTTTAGCATCAAGGACAGCCAAAAAAAATTCTCTCAACACCTCGTTCAAGCAGGCATTAAACAAAACGCTAAGGGCTGTCGCCTCACCATCGATTTCGGCGGAAAAGCGGCTCGTAAAGCCAACGTGAAAGCCTCATCGGGTGCCTATGCTCTCACAATCAACAAAAAAGGCGCGAGCATCATTGGCTATGACGAGCGTGGCGCTTTCTATGGCATACAGACTCTCCGCCAGATTTTGACTTCCGAGATTGCCAAAGACGGCAACATCCCTTATATGACTATCAACGACTTTGCCGACCTGCCCAACCGCGGCGTTGTAGAAGGTTTCTATGGAACCCCTTGGTCGCATGAGGTGAGATTGTCACTCATCGATTTCTACGGAAAATTCAAGATGTGCACCTATCTCTACGGCCCTAAAGACGACCCATATCACAGCTGCCCTAATTGGCGCTTGCCTTATCCAGAAAAAGAAGCCAGACAAATCAAGGAGCTCGTTGATGCTTGTCGCCGCAACTACGTTGACTTCGTGTGGGCTATCCACCCAGGACAAGACATCAAGTGGAACGAGGAAGACTATAAGAACCTCGTGAACAAATTCAATATGATGTACGACCTTGGCGTGCGTTCTTTCGCTATCTTCTTCGACGACATCTCGGGCGAAGGCACCAATCCTGTGAAGCAAGTTGACCTGCTCAACCGTCTCACCAAAGATTTCGTTGAGGCAAAGGGCGACGTGGCAGGCCTCACCGTATGCCCTACCGACTACTCTCGCCTTTGGGCAAACCCTACTCCTCAAGGCAGTTTGGCAATCTACGGCAACACTCTGCTTCCTTCCATCAAAGTGTTCTGGACTGGCGATGTGGTTTGCAGCGACCTCACCGCCGACACTATGAACTGGCTCAATAGCCGCATCAAGCGCCCAGGTTACTATTGGTGGAACTTCCCTGTTACCGACTATGCTCGCCACATTATTATGCAAGGTCCTACTTACGGTCTCGACACTACCCTGTCTGCCAACGACCTCTGCGGACTTGTGAGCAACCCTATGGAGCACGGCGAAGCATCAAAACTCGCCCTCTATGGCGTGGCCGACTATGCTTGGAACATCGCAAAATACAATGCCCTCGACAACTGGGAACGCGGCTTATACGAACTCACTCCTGAGGCTCACGACGCTTATCGCACCTTCGCAATTCACTCTTGCGACACCGAGACCGGCTACCGTCGCGACGAATCTTGGGAAACTACCACTTTTGATATCGACAACTACACCCCAGCCCAATACGACGCCCTGAAGAAAGAATTTGAAAAAGTGTCGCGCGTTGAAGCCACAATGAAGAAAGATTGCACAAATCAACTACTTCTCAAGGAATTGGTGCCATGGCTAGAGCAATTCACCATGCTCGGCAAAAGAGGTTTGGCTGCGCTTGAATTAATCAAGCTGTATGACAACGGCGATTTCGCTGCATTCTGGGAAAAATATGTGAGCAACAAAATGTCTACCGACGAGCAAAAGGCATACGAAGCGCACAAGTGTGGCACTATGAAGCTTCAACCATTCTACGAAAACACCATGGATCGCCTCGCCGACAAATTCTTCCATACCCTTACATCTCAACAACCTACAACGCTCAAGGGCGTAGGTTCGTTCCCTACCCTTCGCACCACACAAAGCAAACTGATGTTTGATGGAGACACAGCCACATATTATCACTCTGGCAAGGCTCAAAGCCGCGAAGGTGGCGAATGGTTTGGCGCTGACCTCGGCTCTGTGAAAGACGTTTGGGAAATAAACATACAACAAGGCCGCAACTCTATCGACGACGTCGACTATTTCGACCACGCCTGCCTTGAATACTCCACCGATGGCAAAGCATGGAATACCCTTATCGCCAACATGCAGAAGCAATACGACATCCACTGGCAAGGCGAATCAGTGAAAGCTCGCTATGTGCGTGTACGCAAATTACCTTCTGAGAAGACCAACTGGGTGGCTGTGCGAATATTCGAAGTTAACCCTCCAAAGCAGGCAGCCCTCAACTTCAGCATCATCGCCGACGATGCAAACGCTGCCCTGAAGGCTTTCGACAATCACCCCGGCACATCTTACACCAACACTGGCGCATTGTCGTTCACCATTCCTGCCGGTACAAAGGATACACAATTCTTGCTAAATTGAACCCTGGAGCGCCAGTTGTAATCTCGCAACTCGACGTCAAGGGCAACATGATTGAAAAGCAAGAAGTTGCAAGCCCATTCATCAAAATCGCTGTTGCCAACGGAGCTCGTACGATTAAGGTTGATGGCAAAATCGAATTATATGAGGTGACACCTGCTAAGTAACACATCATCAATAAATACTCCTAAGGGCTGTGCCACATCACATTCTGGCACAGCCCTTACTGTATTTCCTGACCAAGCCATTCGTTGTCAACCGTGCAGCGCTCGAAAAATCAACGGTTATCAGCACATTTTACATAATTTTTTTTTATCTTTGCGTAATGTTTATAGCCTATCACCATCATAGGTTATCATCATATGAATTTGTTTCATTGACCAATGCAGAAGACCGACACAAACCATATAGCAAAATCGTTACTACCAGAGCCTACGCTCCGGCGGCTGCCCTGGTATTTGGCTTATGTCGCCCAATTGAAAAACAAAGGTGTGGAATTTGTGTCATCAACTCAAATATCAAAGGAGATTTGCGTCGACGCATCACAAATAGCTAAAGACCTATCTTTCATCAACATAAAAGGTAAGACACGCATTGGTTATGAGGTGGCTCAACTCGAAAAACAATTGACCGATTTCCTCGGTTTCAAGAAAAGCCACAATGCATTTATGATTGGCGTTGGCAGCCTTGGCGGCGCGCTTCTGCAAGACTGCGGTCTGATGCAATACGGGCTAAACATTGTGGCCGGCTTCGACATCGACCCTAACATCGTGGGCAAATCACTCAACGGCATACACGTGTTTCACATCGACAAACTTGCCGAACAGCAAAAAATGCTTAAAGCATCGATTGCCGTGCTTGCTGTACCTGTAGAATATGCGCAACAAGTCACCGACAAGATTATCGACTCTGGCATTACCGCAATCTGGAATTTCACGCCTTTCCGCATAAAGCCAAACGAAAAAATCGTGGTGCAGAACACATCAATATATGCACACTTGGCGCTGATGTACAACCGTATGGATGAAAACAATTCTAACGGCTAACCGCATTGTGTCGTCACCGATATCAATCTTCACGCTTTTTATACTTATAACTACGATATATCATATTATAAAATGAAAATAATAGCACTCTACGATAACTACGAGCCTCAGCAATTTGATGGCAAGGTATACCTTATGGCCGACTCTTCGCTCGCAAAAAGCGGCAAGCCATGGTTCCTTCCTGAGTTTGCTCTAGAATTCACATATCACACTCACCTTGTGATTCGCATCGGGCGACTTGGCAAAAACATCGCACGCCGATTTGCCCACCGATATGTTGACGCCGTCACAGTGGGCGCCACCGTCACTGCCTGCGGCATAGCTGACAATGCCATAGCCAAAGCATTCGACGGCGCAGCCATGATTGGCGATTTCCTCCCAATAGAGCAAATCAGCGACCTCAACGAAATCAACGCATCGCTCGCCAACGGCGACATCGTCACCACATACCAGTCAAGCCAAATGGCATGCCACATTGATGAAATCATAGAATATGTGAGCAAATACTTCACATTGAAAATCGGCGACATCATCTACACCGGTTTTGGCGACAACTCCACACCACTGGCTATCGGACAACATCTAACAGGCTCAATCAACGGAGAAAACGTGCTTGATATCAAAATCAAGTGACAAACCCTACCACAATTATATTTAGACAACCATAAAAAACTGGAAAATTAAGATCTATGAAAAAGGCTTATAAATATATATTTCTTGCTTTAGCATTATGTTCGCAACTGGCGGCTTCGGCATTCAGCAGCAACAAGTATGCAAGCACATCGCGCCTCGCAAGCGGCAAATGGGTGAAAATAGCGTTAACCAAAAGCGGCATGTATCAAATCACATACGACCAACTTGCCGAAATGGGTTTTTCCGACCCAAGCAAAGTGAAGGTCTATGGTCATGGCGGCTCGCTGATGTCGGAATTGCTCGACGGTAATGCCATCGACGATTTGCAACAAGTGGCTATCGGCCGTAGCAACAACAAGATATATTTCTACGCTAATGGCCTGGTGAAGATGACGCTAAACACCAACAAGAAGATGCCAGCATACACCCGCACTATCAACCATTATGCCAACAAAGCATATTATTTCCTCACCGAAAACGATGAGAGCGCCAGCGAAATCAAGTATTACTCTACCCCTTCGGCTGGCGGAATATATTATCGCAAAACGAGTCTCGACTACACCTATCACGAAAGCGAACTCACAAACCTCGCCAGCACAGGACGCGAATTGTTTGGCGAGTCTATCATACCAGCTTCGGAAGGCAAACCAGTACAATTTGATTACACACTAAACGCTCCTGCCGAAGACTCTACCATCACAGTGCAATGCGCTATCGGAGCAATACCTACCGCCGAAACAAGCATTTCGTGCAAACTAAATGGCGACAGCGTGCCTTTCTCAAGCCGCCAAGCCACCATCAACACACTTGCCGGCTTCGACATCTACAAGACCATTTCTCCTGTGGCTGCCATCACTCCGCTTAATGCCTCAAGCAGCGGCAAACTATCTATCTCAATTGCCGAACCAGCCAATTTGAGCAAAGCCTATCTCGACTATTTCATCTTGACGTATTTCCACGACAACTCCATGAATGGCTCACAAATGCGCATGGGATTCAACGACCTTTCGGTATACGATGAGATCACCATTCTCGACGGCGATAAAAACATTCAAGTGTGGAACATCACCGATAGCAACAACCCTACCCGCATGCGCCTCACAGCGAAAGAGGAATACGACGAGGACCTTGAGGAAAACATCACCGTTCAAGATTTCTACTACGGAAGCAATGGCAACGGCGAGTTCATAGCATTCCGT
This sequence comes from uncultured Prevotellaceae bacterium, assembly GCA_905210415.1. Lineage (GTDB taxonomy): Bacteria > Bacteroidota > Bacteroidia > Bacteroidales > Muribaculaceae > SFTJ01. The sequence continues at coordinate 48,467 of CAJLWM010000006.1, read as the reverse complement.
CCTGATGGCTTGCTATACGAAATAGATTCCTACGAAACAGTGAAAAATCAAAATCTGCACGGCGAAGCCACTCCAGATTTCGTGATTATATGCCCAAGAAACCTGCATCAGCAAGCCGAACGCCTGGCGCAACTGCACCGCGACAAAGACGGTATGCAAGTGCTGGTTGCTGACCAAGAAGACATCTTCAACGAGTTTTCTTCTGGTACACCCGACGCCACCGCCTACCGCTTGATGCTGAAGATGTTCTACGACCGCGACCCTCAGAAATTGAAATATCTGTTGATGTTTGGTGGCGGCTATTTCGACAACCGCCAGATTCTTCGCAACAAGGGCGACAATTTCTTGCTCACCTACCAAAGCGTGATTGGCTACAACAACTCTCTCACCTACGTTTCCGACGACTACTTTGCACTCCTCAGCGACAATTCCGGCTCAAGCATCACCAGCGATCAATTATGCCTTGGCGTGGGCCGCTTGCCTGTGATCACCGAAGAAGAAGCACGCGACATTGTTGACAAAATCGCGTCTTACATCGATAACACAGACTATTCCAACTGGCGCAACAAGATGATAATCATGGACGAGTTTGGCGATGACAACATCCACACATTCCAAGCCACCAACCTTGAAAATCTCGTTGCCACCACAACGGCCAAAGATCTCGACATCAAGCGCCTGCACGTTGCAGCATACACTCTTGTGGAATCAAATGCCAACCCTGTATATGCAAAAGGCAACAAAAACACTTATGCGGCAAAACTGCAGTTAAGCGACTTCTTAAATGAAGGCGCCCTATATATGACATATATGGGACACGGCGGACCAACAACACTATCTAAAAAGTATGTTTGGCTGACCATCGACGTTAAGAACACTCCGCTCACCCGCTTGCCAATCATGAGTATCGCGGCTTGCGACATTGCTAACTACGACAGCAACACTCGCGGTATTGGCGAATATATGATTATCACTCCTGGCCACGGATGTATCGCTCTTCTCACTTCTACACGCACTGTGGAAGCCACTGAGAACGACCAAATCAACCGCGACTTCATCAAGGCGCTATTTACAACCAAAAGCGACGGTTCAACCCGCACTTTAGGCGAGGCTTATGTTTCTGCAAAATCGGCCTACGGCACTCTGCCTTCTCGCAACAAGATGTGCTACACGCTATTTGCCGACCCTGCGCTCAAGCCAAACTACCCTAAGTCGTACATCAAGGCAAATACTTTAAACGGAATTGAGGCCAACACGCCTACTGTTTTGAAACCTATGACCAAAGTGAATATCGAAGCATCGGTTTGCACTGCCGATGGCAACATCGACACCACATTCAATGGTGAGGCAACAATCTCGCTATATGATGTGCAAGAGCCCTACAAGGAAGTGGAAGATGCCGGCGTGACCCTGCAAGCATACCACAACCGCCCTCTATTGAGCGAAACCATGGCGAAAGTGGAGAATGGCAAATTCACGGCATCTCTGCTCGTGCCAAAGACATGCACTGCCAATGGCAATAACGGTCTCATTAGACTCTACGCTCGCAGCAACGACAACAAGACTCTTGAAAACGGCAGCATAAGCAACATTTCGTTTGCAGAATACAACGAAGACGACGAAGCAACTATCATCGACAATCAAGCGCCTATAATTGAGAAGATGTACATCAACGATGAAACATCTTTTGCCAACGACCTGAATGTCGCCCCCGACTTCACTCTTCACGCACAGATTACCGACGACGTTGCTCTCAGCAATCAAAGCCAAACTATCGGCAAGCAAATCTCTCTGGTGCTCGACGGCACGGAATACTACAACGGTGTGCGAGGTTTTACCCGATATGCCAACGATGGTGCGTCAATGACAATCAATATGCCTTTGGTTGGAATCAGCGAAGGCTCGCACAATCTCAAAATCACCGTTTACGATGCTGCCGGCAATAGCGCATCCAAGACTATCACTTTCATTGTTGTGCCATCGCAAGTAGAGGCCACTCTCACCGCAAGCGATAGTCCTGCAAAAGACAAAGTGACATTCTCGTTCACTCACAAATTCGCAAGCGCGCCTACGCTGAAGATTTTCGTCACAAACGAGAAAAACGAAGTAGTTTGGAGCAAAGCCACTGCCGACGACACCTGCGAATGGGATTTGACCGACAACAACGGTCAACGACTTCCTGCTGGCGTATATCAATACTACGGCACTGCCATCGCCAACAGCCAAAGCGCAGGCACAAAGATTTCTCAGTTGATTATTCTCGGCGAATAATCGCCATGTAACGGCGCTTTCTCTGCCAGCCATCCACAAGTTGCTGCACCATCTCACGCATTGTGATGATGCAGCAACTATTTTTTTATCCTCTTTTAAAGGTCGTGGCACAATAAAAAACGATAAAACAAGTTATTATGATTAGACGTATTTTACAATAGACTGAAAATGAAAAAACTCACAATCATATCGTCGATGCTCGCTGCGGCATTCAGCACGACTTGCCCCACCACTTATGCCGACGACAACATCAAGAATGAATTCAACCCTATCACCACTGGTGTGACCTCGCTAAGTATCACTCCTGATGCTCGCGGAGCATCTATGGGAGACCTCGGTGCTGCCACCGACCCTGATGTAAACTCTCAATTCTGGAACGCATCAAAATATGCATTTGCATATAGCCAAGCTGGTGTATCGCTGTCATACACCCCATGGCTTCGCAAACTCGTCAACGACATATTCCTTGCCAACGCTGCAGGATACTGGAAGGTGGGCAGTTCCGACAACCAAGCAGTGAGTGCTTCGCTTCGCTACTTCTCGCTTGGCGAAATTGTTTCGAAAGACTACGAGGGCGCAACCCTATCGAGCATCAACCCATTTGAAATGGCTGTTGACTTGGGTTATTCACGCAAGCTCTCTGAAAAATACTCTATGGGTGTAGTTTTGCGCTACATCTATTCTGACCTCGGATTTACCGAAGGTGGTTCGAGCGACCGCACAAAAGGCGCTTCTGCTTTCGCTGCCGACATCTCGGGTTACTTCACCTCATACCCTATCATCGGCAGAAACGAGTGCCAATGGTCTCTCGGTTGGAATATCTCAAACATCGGTTCTAAAGTAGGCTACAACGGCGGCAACAACCCTGCTTTCTTGCCTACCAACTTAAGATTGGGTACAGCATTTACATTCCCTCTTGCCGACTACCACAACCTCACACTCTCTGCCGACTTCAACAAACTGCTCGTGCCTACCCGTCCACGCAGTTCCGACTATAAAGACAACGAGCAATACGAACAAGCTCTACAAGACTGGAAAGACATGTCGCCTATCACAGGCATTTTCAAGTCGTTCACCGATGCTCCTGGCGGATTTAAGGAAGAACTTCGCGAGATCAACTACTCTATAGGTGCAGAATATGGCTACAACCAACAATTCTTCATCCGCGGCGGTTACTTCCACGAAAGTGCCTACAAGGGCGATCGCCAATACTTCGGCTTCGGTGCCGGTTTCGCTCTCAACGTCATCAAGATTGATGCCGCTTATATGATTGCAACCGCACAAAGCAGCCCTCTCGACCAGACTCTTCGATTCACACTATCGTTTGACATGGACGGAATCCGCGAACTGCTTGGAGGCAGAAGAAAATAAATTTGATTAATCAATAAAGCACACACATTTATAATTATGTTTCGAGTTGGAATGGGCTTTGACGTTCACCGTCTTGTAGAAGACCGCGAACTATGGCTTGGTGGTATCAAAATACCATACGAAAAAGGATTGTTAGGACATAGCGATGCCGACGTGGCTATCCACGCACTCTGCGATGCGATGCTTGGTGCTGCCAATCTTGGCGACATCGGCCATCATTTCCCCGACAAAGACCCTAAATACAAAGGCATCGATAGCAAGAAACTTCTCACCGAGGTCAACAAACTCATCGATGTGCAAGGCTACCAACTCGGCAACGCCGACATCACCATCTGCTGCGAGCAACCAAAAATCAACCCTCACATCATGGCTATGCAAGAAGCCATAGCTTGGTGCCTCAACTGCAGCCCTACACTCATCTCCATTAAAGCCACCACTACCGAACGCCTTGGCTACACCGGTCGTGGCGAAGGCATTGCAGCCTATGCTGTGGTGATGCTCAAAAAGCGCTCTTGCGACTTTATGCCTTACACAATGTAAGACCGAAAGTCGCCCCCAAACAAGAAAAAATATCACTTTTGCATCTACATCTATGATGCAAATTCTCAGATATATACAATTGCCGAAGATTTAGCATAAATTATTTGCCAAACCTTTGGTAACAAGCAAATTTATTATTAACTTTGCACCGCATTTTCCGCAGAAGGCTCTAACGAAGAGATGCCACACCATAAGCATCCGCCTCTCGGGTTAACTTTGTAACATTATTATTTTAAATGTACGCAATTGTAAGTATCAAGGGACAACAATTCAAGGCTGAAGCTGGCAAATATTTGTTTGTCCACTATCTCGGCGAAGAAGCTAAGGCTGGCGATTCAGTAGAATTTGCTGACGTTCTTCTTATCGACGCTGACGGTGACGTTAAAGTCGGCGCTCCTACCGTTGAAGGAGCAAAGGTGGTTTGCGAAGTAGCAGAACCATTGGTAAAAGGTGAACACGTCATTGTCTTCAAGAAGAAGAGACGTAAGGGCTATCGCCGTTTGAACGGTCACCGCCAATACTTCACCAAAGTAGTGATTAAAGACGTTATTGCTTAACCCCTAAAAATTTTAAAGAAATGGCACATAAAAAAGGTGTAGGTAGTTCTAAGAACGGCCGTGAGTCAGAAAGCAAACGACTCGGCATTAAGATTTTTGGTGGCGCTTTTGCAAAGGCTGGCAACATAATCAAGCGTCAACGTGGTACAGTTCACCATCCAGGTCTAAACGTTGGTATGGGTAAGGACCACACTCTTTACGCTCTTGTTGATGGCACAGTTGTATTCAAGACCAAGGCTGGTCGCTCATACATCTGCGTTGATCCAGTTCAAAGCGAAAACAACTAATTGCTCGTAAGCAATTAAACAAACCGAATCACGGAGGTTGTGTCTCTTTCGACACAACCTCCGCTTGTTTTTCTGCTATTCTCCGCAAGTTACCATATCGCCCCAAGAATTAACAACATCAAAACATTGTCTATCAAAAAATTTGTTCGTATTTTTGTATTAAAATAGACAATCTATGCTCAAACCAATTTTATACATAGCACTTTCGCTCGCAACCTTTAGTGCACAAGCGATTACAATCAACTGCACCGCTGGCAAACTATCAGAAACCGTTAGCGACAACACAGTTGTGTCTCTTGACATCAACGGCACAATCAACGCATTCGACTTTAAATTTATCGCCGACAGCCTGACGCAGTTGCAAACACTCAACATGGGCAAATGCACAATCGAGGCTTGCGAATCAAGCAAACCTATTTTTGTGAACGCACGCTCGTTTGCAAGCAACACCATCCCTACGGCATGCTTTGCAGGAAGCCACATCGCAAACATCACTCTGCCGGCATCTGCCACAGTCATCGGCGAAAGCGCTTTCTTCGGCTGCGACAATCTTGAGCATATCGTCCTTCCTGAGCAAATCGACTCTATCGCGGCTTATGCCTTCTCGGCAAGCGGCATCAAAGATATCACCTTGCCTGCTTCGGTCACCCACGTTGGCGAGGGAGCATTCTCTCACTGCACAGCTCTCTCGGCTGTCACCATCAGCGACAATAGTCGCAAAGCCAACATCACCATCGGCAAAGAAGCATTCATCGGCTGCACGGCTCTCGCCTCTGCCAATCTCGGCAAGAGCGTGAGCGAAATACAGCAACGCGCATTCAGCGGATGCAGCAACGAAGCTCTCACAATCACAGTAGGCGAAAACTGCGCACTTGCCACTATAGGTGAAGGTGCATTTATGGGCAGCGGCATCAGCACATTCAATTTCGCGAATTGCCCGAAACTGAAAGTGATTCCAAAGTATGCTTTCGCTACATCACACCTGCGCGAAGTGGCTATTCCCGAAAGCATCACTCACATCAGTGAGGGAGCATTCTACTACGGCACCCACATCACCAGCATCGACCTTGGCAACTGCGCATCAAGCATCTCTGCCTTGCAATTTGCTGGCTGCAATGGTGCCACCACAACTGGCATCAATCACGACACCAACGAAATTAGCAACTACGCCTTCTACGGTTGGAACCAAACAAACAAATTGGTGCTTCCTGAAGCAATGGCATCTATCGGTGATTACGCTTTTGCCAACATGACTTCTCTTGAAAAGATAACAAGCATCAATAGCGAAGCCCCTGCCTTGGGCGAAGCGGTTTTCAGCGGTATCACGCCATCCAACGTGCTGCTAACCACTAAAGCCGATGCCGCAGGATATCGCACAGGCGAGCAATGGAAAGATTTCAAGCATACACTGAACGGCGATGCCGACAACAATAGCGAAATCAACATCAACGACATCACCACCATCGTAAGCCACATCAACGGCAAAACGCCAAATAACTTTCTATATGAGGCCGCCGACGCCAACGTTGACGACGCTGTCAACGATAGCGACGTAAGCACCGTGGTTAGCACAATTGCCACCGCAAACAAATCTGCTGCCACACAGACAAGCACCAGCCATCTGCAATGTGGCGACATAGTAGTGGTTCGCGGCGAACACACCGACGTGAACATCGCGCTTGTCAACGCCGTGGATTTCTCGGCATTCCAGTGCGACATCACCATCCCTGCCGATAGCAAGTTTATCACCACCGATGGCAAGACAATCAGTGCATCGCCTCGCTTCACAGACAGCCACTGCATAATCGAGAAGCCGATTGCCGACAACAAAGTGCGCGTGATAGCTTACTCTACAGCAAACGCAAGTTTCAGCAACGACTCTCAAGCGCTGTTCTCTTACAAAATCACCGGACTTTCTCCAGAGCAAGAATCTAATGGGGTTATCACAGTGGATAATATCATCTTCTCGCAAGTCGATAGCAACGATGGCAGCACCAACTGCATTGAGCATCACTTTGCCGACCTTGCGATAAACACCACCTTCACTGGCATCGACGCCCCTACAATCAACGGAATGAAAATATACGCCTCAGGGCTTCATATCATAGTGTTGTCGCCAGTCGACACCACACTACAACTCACCACTGCGGCCGGCATCACCACAAAACTCACGGTGAACGCTGGCAAGAACGTCTACGATGTTGCCGAACCGGGCATTTACATCGTGGGCAAGACCAAAGTGGCGGTATATTAATGCTCCACCCTCTTCACAATCACTACAAATCTATTAGGCTGAAATTTTATGGGTAAAAACAAACTGAAAAAGTTCGCCGAAATGGATACACTCAGTTGCGTGCTGCAGTATCCTTTCGCAAGAATACAAAAAGAGGAATTTCCTCTAAAGGGCAAGTGGAACCAAGAGTTTTTCCACAACGACAATCCTATCGTGCTGGAATTGGGCTGCGGCAAAGGTGAATACGCAGTAGGCTTGGCTCGCCGATTCCCCAACAAAAACTATATCGGAATAGACTGCAAAGGCGCGCGCATGTGGACTGGCGCCACCGAAGCCACCAAGGAAGGCATCACCAATGTGGCTTTCCTTCGCACCGACATCGAATTGATCGAGCACTTCTTTGCCAATGGCGAGGTGAGCGAGATATGGATCACATTCCCCGATCCTCAGATGAAGAAAGTGCGCAAACGCCTCACCAGCACTCGCTTCCTTGCGCTTTATCGCAACATCCTCAGCGATGGCGGCATCGTGCATCTCAAGACTGATAGCCCTTTCCTCTACACCTACACCGATGCACTGGTGCGCCTCAACAACTTCGACACCGAGGTCAACACCAACAACCTTTATGGCTCTGGCATCGCCGACGACATCCTTGAAATAAAGACTTACTACGAGCGCCAATGGCTTGCCCGCGGTCTGACTATCAAATACATCAAATTCCACCTTCCTCTCAATGGCGAACTCGCCGAACCTGATATTGAGATTGAAGAAGACACCTACCGCAGTTTCTCTCGTGGATACATACAATGCCCACAGATGATTGACGGCGGAGAACAACAAAACGAAGAAGAATAAAAAAATCAATAAAATAATGGAAAGATTATATCCAAAACTCATACTCGACGCTCTCTCCAAAGTGCGCTACCCTGGCACTGGCAAAGATATTGTCAGCTCGGGCATGGTAGCCGACGACATACGCATCGACGGCAACAAAGTGTCGTTCTCTCTGATTTTCGACAAGCCTACCGACCCATTCATGAAATCTCTCATCAAGTCGGCCGAAACAGCACTTCTCACATACATTAGCGACGAAATCGACATTAAAGGCAACATCGCCACAATCATCCGCAAACCTGCCGCTCCAAAGCCTGAGCGCCCTCTCGCCGGCGTGAAAAATATCATCGGCGTATCGTCGGGCAAAGGCGGTGTGGGCAAATCTACCGTTGCTGCCAACCTTGCTGTGGCTCTTGCGCAACTTGGCTACAAAGTGGGATTGCTCGATGCCGATATCTTCGGCCCGTCTATGCCTAAAATGTTCGGTCTCGAATCTGAGCAACTCTATATGGAGAAAGTGAATGGTCGCGACATGATTCTTCCGATAGAAAAATATGGCGTGAAGCTTCTTTCTATCGGATTCCTTGTCGACCCTGACAAAGCAGTGCTTTGGCGTGGAGGTATGGCAAGCAATGCGCTCAAGCAACTTATCACCGAGGCCAATTGGGGCGACCTCGACTATTTCGTCATCGACATGCCTCCTGGCACAAGCGACATTCACCTCACCCTCGTGCAGACGCTCGCCATCACCGGCGCTATAGTAGTGTCTACACCACAAGAAGTAGCTCTCGCCGATGCTCGTAAAGGCATCAGCATGTTCCAGAGCGAACAAGTGAATGTGCCAATCTTAGGTCTTGTGGAAAACATGTCGTGGTTTACTCCCGCCGCTCACCCCGATGAACAATACTTCATCTTCGGCAAAGATGGCGGCAAGCAATTGGCAGAACGCCTCGAAGTGCCATTGCTCGGACAGATTCCTTTGGTGGCAAGCATCTGCCGCGGCGGCGATGACGGTACACCTGTGGTATTGCAAAACTCAGTATCGGGTGCCGCATTTATGAATTTGGCTCGCTCTGTAGCAGAAGCAACCGAACGACGCAACGCCACCCTACCTCCTACCACAAAGGTTGAAATGCAATAATCCTTTTACATAGGCTTAATCAATATGAGACTGCACTCCAAAAGTTAGAAACTTTTGGAGTGCAGTTCATTTTTTTGTGCGATCTCATTGGTAAAGTCTGACTTGTAATCACTTAGTTTTCTTGCGCTTCTGACGCATATCCGACGGGATGGATTCTGGCTTTGCGGTCTTCGATAGTTTCACATCGTAGAACACATATCGCCCCGACATGCCATTGGTGTTCGACAACCAGAACATGAGTTGCTGGCAATTATTAATCGGAATGGTCACGGTCTTTGGTTGCATCGATTCCCAAACGGCGAGATCTGCCACAACTGTTTGATCGGCTCCGACAAGCAAAGTTTCGCGATAGCGACTATTATCTTTCTGATAAACATCCTTACCCAACAATTGGCTATCAGCGGCTGTTTTGAGGCACGCCACAGTGAAGGTAAGCGAGCTATACTCGCCATAGGTATTAAATGCAATACAAGAATTTTCCACAGCCTCGCCTCCTGCCGCGAGCAACAGTAGCGGTGCCACTCCAGCCAATGTGCTTCCAACCAGCGTGCCACCAACAGCAGCACCTGCCACAAACGATGCACCAACCGCAGTGGCACCAACAACTGCCCCGGCGGCATTATCGGTTCCCGACAGCACGCCATGGTCAAGCGAGAAGTGCGTGCTGGTCTGCAACACAAAGCCCTTGTTGATGCGCGTGCCATCAGGCATCGTGAAGTAGCGTCGACGTGTGGAGCCATCAAGAAAAGCGCCACTTGGCATAGTATAAACATAGTGCAGATACGGCTTACCCAAATCAATCAAATCAACTTCTGCAGGACAAGTAGGCGCCGGATGCATAAACAGATTGTTTTCCACCGGTTTACCACGATACACCACAAGGTCGGCCACACCATAGGCACCAACGTTCATCATGGTCTGCCCGCCATTCTCAAAACGCAATTTCCGGCATTTGTTTATCGGCAAAACGTAATGCTGATTAGGGCTTGTGGCATTGAGCGGCGCTTTCAAGATCAGTTTATCATCGGCATACACATAGAGCATATCATTGTTCATCACCCAACTCTTGCCCACAAAACCAGTAGTGAAACTCACATAATCAAACTCGCCACCAAGGTCGAATGCAGCAAACGAAACGGTGTTATCGTCGAAGAAATGGGCTGTCTGATAAAGAATAAAACCTTCGTTATATCGCGTACCACCCATCGAGAATCCCACATGCTCGCTCATTCCACGATACAACTGATGATCTACCGCGCCGCGTAAAGCATACGGCGGAATATTAGATATCAACTTGCACACATCTGGCAATTGTTTCAATTTACCTGTGGAGTCGCCCGATGCGCTTTCTGCGGTCTTTGCCTCAGGCGACTGCCCCTTCGGATACAGCCACGCGTCAACGATAGCACCATAGAGACTATGGCTCTCCTGTTCGCTCGCCACAGTAAGTTTCTTCACGCCCGACACATTCAGGCTTACCTGTTGAGCGATATCGTCTTGCTTTATCTCATATTCATATAGTATCTTGTCGTCGCCCATGATAGTTATCCACCCAACGCCATTGGTGGCCTTCGATGTATTTACCGGACCTACGGTGAAGGTCAACACATCATACATTCCGTTGAGATTGAAATGCGTTTCAGCGGCATTGTTGCCCACAAGACCAACATCCATTTTTAGAATCATGCCGTAGTCGTAGACCTTATTTCCCAGTTTCACAGTCTTTGCGCCGTGATTTGGCGACACAAGGTGATGCTGCATCACCTCCGTACCGGTGGAAGTGTTCACCGCAGTATACGGCATAACGTCGCGAATAAGCAATTGCTTCTCCTTAGGCATTGCCGGCTCATATCCAGTGTCCTTTGGCGTTTCACCTGGTTTCCACAACGTGATTTCCGAAAAACACACGTCGCCATTACCCTCAAGAAGCATAAATTTCAGTTCATTTACGCCCTTCACATTAAGCGTTATACGCTTGTATATGTCGCGATAAGTGAGTTTTCCATCATAAATCACATTGCCATCGGCCACTATTGTCACCACACGCGGATTCCCACCATACGAACCCTTGCGCACACCGAGCACAAGTTTCATGGTATCGTATTGTCCACCAAGATTAAACACCGCACGCGCAGGATTACTCTCGCCATTGGTATATTGGAAATAAAAGCCGTTGCCCCATGTGCCACCGCCATACATTTCCACGCCGTCAATCTCGCCGTAAGCGTAAGTGTCGACTGGTTGAAGCGTTTTCAGCAGATAGCGCACCCGAGCTTGGCTTTGGGCTTGTTTACGAGGCTGACGTTGCACTTGAGTTTTATTAGCCTTGCTGCGCACGCCACGCTGCGCAGGGCGCTGAGCCACCATGCCAGCACACACAAATATTACCACCAATAAACAACATATTCTTTTCATAGGCATTTTCGGAGTGAGGGATTCTACAATTTAGTTTTAGTTTATCTATTTACGGAGTGCAAACCCAGCATCGACGCGATTGCTGAGGCGCATTCCATCTCATACAAAGATAAATATAAAAGATGAAAAGCAATATAATCGCCACACAAAAGATATGCTTGGCTACACGATTATGCGCATCACCATTGCTTGCCACCTAAGCATTGCGCCACATCTGCGCTAATACGCTATTGCACAATGAGAAAAAAAGCATTACCTTTGCAAAAGATTTACGAGAGTGTGTCGATGAAGCCTTACTCTAAAAGCAACGCTGAAGTTTGTAATCACGACACACTGCAATATTTCTGTCAGTAATCACATAGTTATCACCAACATCATTTTAATGAAGACATTTGAAGAATTAGGAGTCCGCGAGGATATTATCAAAGCAATTTCAGAATTAGGGTATGTCCACCCAATGCCAATCCAAGAAAAAGTAATACCACATCTTCTTCACGAAGATGGCGACATCATAGGTCTGGCTCAGACTGGCACTGGTAAGACCGCAGCTTTCGGTCTGCCAATGCTGCAACGCATCGATGTGGAGATTGAGAATCCTCAAGCCCTCATCATTGCGCCTACACGCGAATTGTGTCTGCAAATCGCTGGCGACCTCGCCGACTATTCAAAATACATCAGCAACTTGCGCGTGCTGCCAGTGTATGGCGGCTCGAGCATCGAAAGCCAAATAAAGATGTTGCGCCGTGGCGTGCACATTGTGGTTGCCACCCCAGGCCGCTTGCTCGATCTTATCAAGCGCGACACAGTGAATATGGGAATGGTGAAAACCGTAATTCTCGACGAGGCTGACGAAATGCTCAACATGGGCTTTATCGACGACATCAACGAAATTCTCTCTCATGTGCCAGACGATCGCAAAATGCTGCTTTTCTCTGCCACAATGCCTAATGAGATTGAGTCGATTGCAAAAAAATATATGCACAATCCTGAAGAGATTGTGGTGGGTTCGCGCAACGAAGGCGCCGAAAACGTTCGCCACATCTACTATATGGTGCACGCTCGCGACAAGTACCTCGCGCTGAAGCGCGTGGCTGACTATTGCCCAAGCATCTACGGCATCATCTTCTGCCGCACACGCCGCGAGACTCAAGAAGTGGCCGACTGGCTGATATCCGACGGATACAACGCCGATTCGCTTCACGGCGACCTCTCGCAAGCACAACGCGACCTCGTAATGAAGAAATTCCGCGAACACACCATCCAATTGTTGGTTGCCACCGACGTGGCTGCCCGCGGACTCGACGTTGACAACCTCACTCACGTTATCAACTATGGTTTGCCTGACGATATTGCAACTTACACCCACCGAAGCGGCCGTACTGGCCGTGCAGGCAAGACTGGTGTGTCGGTATCGATTGTTCACCTGCGCGAAAAGGGTAAAATCAGAGACATCGAAAAGCGTATCGGCAAAGCATTTGAGCGCAAAGAGGTGCCTTCGCCAAAGGAAATCATCACTAAGCAACTCTTCAATCTTGCCGACCGTCTGGAAAAAGTGAGCGTCGACGAAGAGCAAATCAACGAATACTTGCCAGGCATTATCAAAAAATTGGAATGGCTTAGCACCGAAGACTTGCTCAAGCGCGTGCTTTCGCTCGAGGCTAACCGTTTGCTTGAATACTACAAGGACGCTCGCGTGCTCGACGTGCCCGAAAACGACAAAAAAGGCAAGAAGAAGGGCGACAAGAAAGGCTCTGACCGCAGCATGGAGGACAAAGACCGTCGCGTGGGCGAAGAAGGCTACGAACGCGTGTATATCAACTGCGGTAAGGCCGACGGATTTTTTGCTCCTAACCTGATTGAAATCATCAACCAATCAGTAAAGGGTCAGCGCGTGGATATCGGCCGCATCGACTTGCTCTCAGGCTACTCGCTCTTTGATATTCGCAAGGGTGATGCACACCGCGTGATTTCTTCGCTCAAGGGCGAAGATTTCTTCGGCAAACGCATCTACTGCGAAATCGCCGTGCCAGATAAGGACTATGCAAGCGAAAACAAGGGCAAAGCAGCCAAGCGCCCTCTCCGCGACGACGACGGTTTCAAAAAGAGCCGCCGTGACCGCCGTGAAGAGCGTTTCGCCAGCAAAAAGGACGGCAAAAAACGCGACAGAAAAGACAAAAAAGTGAAAAACCTGACTTTCACGGCAACTACGACAAATTTAAAAAGAAAAAACACTGATTTTTCCTTACAATTTGTGCAACTTCACACTGCAGTTTTTCACAATAAACACAATGATTTGAAATAATGCGGTTGATAACATCTACAATATTATGCATAGCGTCTTGCTTCGCCTTTATTGGCGAAGCTAAGACTATTCGCGACATATTCACATCTGAGCCCGACAACATCTTTCTGATTTTGCCAAGCCGCACGCGCATGGATATGCTCGACTATTACGACTCTGGCAACAAGGTGGCGGCAAGCAACAAACTGTCTAACGACGACACTTCTTCGCAGCTCATCGATGTCGCCGACAACTTCATCGCCATATCTCTCACTGAGTCAAACGAGGTGGACTTGCAATTGCTCACACCTTCGTCAAGCGACTCATTAGTGGTGGTGGTGAACACCGTTATGCTGCCTGCGCCAGACAGCGAAATCTCTTTTTACGACACAAACTGGACACCTGTTAAGAGAAAAGACATTTTTAAGGCTCCTACACTGAAGGATTTCATTAAGCCTAAAACCGACAAGAACAAGGTTAGCGAACTGATGCAAATCATTAAATTCCCGATTATTTCCTACGAATTGTCGGCTAAAGAGCCATATAGCCTTGTGGCACACCTTAACATCGACAAGTTTCTCAGCACCGAAGATTGGGACGCTGTGAAGGAATATCTCTTGCCAAGCATCTCTTATCGCTTCGAAGGCAAGAAATATCGTCGCATCACAAAATAATGCCTCCAGCCATGAACATGAGCATACCTCAACCTGAAGGCATAACCCTACGCAAATATCTCGCCGCGGTAAAAAGCACCATTATGGCCAACCCCACGCTGCAACAGCAATGGGTGATTGCCGAAATCAGCGACTTCAGATTCTCAAGACACTGCTATATGCAACTGCTCGAGAAAGACGAGTCTGGTGCCACTATCGCCACGGCTCGCGCTACGATATGGGCAAGCAAAGTATATGAGATCACTCATAAATTCGAGACAGCCACAAATCAGCACCTTGGCAATGGCATGAAGGTGATGCTGTGCGTGTCGGTGAATATGAGTGAGCAATACGGACTGTCGCTCAACGTCACTGATATTTCCCCGGAATTCACGCTCGGCGACATGCTCCGACAACGTCGCGAAATCTTAGCACGACTCACCCGTGAAGGCGTGATAAACAGAAACAAGGAATTGGGAATTCCCACCAAGCCACAGCGCATAGCCGTGATTTCGGCAGCCGGAGCGGCTGGTTACGGCGATTTCTGCAAGCAATTGGCAAACAACCCTATGGGCATAAAATTCTATACATGCCTATTCGCCGCCAGCATGCAAGGCCAAAACACTGTGCCCTCGGTGATCAATGCCCTTGAACGCATCAATCGCTACATCAACCTTTTCGACGTAGTGGTGATAATTCGTGGTGGCGGATCTACCACCGACCTCAACTCGTTTGACAACTACGACCTCGCCCTCAACGTGGCCAATTGTCCCCTACCCGTAATCACAGGTATCGGACACGAACGCGACACTACGGTGCTCGACTACGTGGCTTCCATTCCAGTTAAAACACCTACCGCTGCCGCAGAATGGATTATCTCACAATGCAACCAATGCCTGCAAACAGTGATTGACTACAAAAACGAAATCATAAATACTGTCACATATATATTGCGAGAAGAAAACAAGCATCTGCAATATATCAGCGATAATATCCCTATCCTTGCCAACTCAATTCTCGACAAGGAGAAACTAAAGCTCAATCGCCTGATGGCGGTTATTCCAGCCACCGTATCGGGCAGAGTCACCACAGCAAATGCGTTGCTTGGCAAATACGCTGCGGTCATAGCCTCTGTGGCGCAACAAATCGTTCAGCGTGAGAAAATGCGCATCGACAATCTCAGCGACAAAGTGAATCTGCTATCGCCACAAAACACGCTCAACCGCGGCTACTCACTCACCCTACACAACGGGCATGCAGTGACCGACGCCTCGCAACTGACCGCTGGCGACGAACTGGTGACACACTTTAAATCCGGCAAAGTAATCTCAGAAGTAAAATAACCATCACATCACATATTATCACAATGGAAGAACAAATCACATATAGCAAGGCGATTTCAGAACTTGAGGACATCATTCGCAAAATGCAAAGCAACGAATGCAGCATCGACATCCTGTCGCAACTGACATCTCGCTCGCTACAGTTGCTCACCATCTGCAAGGATAAACTCACTAAGACCGACGAGGAACTGAAGAAGATCCTATCTCAACTCAGCGACGAGCAATAAGCGCAAGCGCACTCCCACTCCACGCTTTGGTATCATTTTTGTAATGTTGTAGATTACAACCTAACAACTTACAGATATGAAACGTCAAAAGAATTTGCGCATAACGCAAGACGACTACATCAAGGCAAACCGTAAGGCAAGCCGCGAAGCTGAGATTGCCGCTTACGGGCATCCGCTTTGCCACAAACGAGTGCACAAATCCAAGAAGGTCTACGACCGCAAACGAATCAAAAAGGCAGATTGCTCAAGCGATTTGCCTTTTTCGTTTCTTCGTCAAGCAATCAACCCAATTAGGGCATTCGTACCCTATCGCCCGTTATAGGTTATTGCACGCCGTATCTCTGCTGTAATTCCTTGAGAAGTGGTGATGATTTCGCTGCCTTCAACCAAGCATTGATGTTGCGCTGCATTGGCTCATTTTCCTTTGCCAAAGCCCACGCCTGTATTTGCGAGAAACTAATCGACGTGGAGATATCCACATCTTCATATTGCTTTGCCAACACCTCGGCGATGCGGCGATTGATCACAGCATAACGTATCTCGCCACTTGCCACCTGCAAGAATAGTTGCTCTGGGCCGTATAGCGGGTCTTCTTTCACATATATCGAATCACCGATTTCATTGCTTAGATTGATTATACGTTCTTTCATCGGAGATCCCTTCACCACATACACTGTGTCGCCAGCCAAATCGAGTTGGGTCTTTATATCCACTGCACCATCAGCTTTCTTGCGCTGAACCAACACCTGCCTATCGATATACACCTCATCAGAGAAGAGAAGATACTCACGATTTTCTTTTGTCACTGGGAATTGTGCCACCAGCACATCCACCTTGCCCTGCTCCAAATACTGCAAAGCATCGTGCAGAGTCACTATCGGATGAAACTTCACAGCGCGGTGTTGCTGCGAGGCAATCAGTCGCCATAGATCATAGTCAAATCCGCCAAGAGTGTCGGCATAAGTGTAGCAAATGGTTGGCGAATACTCTATTGCCACGTCGATGGTGTCGCCTCCGCTGTGGGTTATACCATCAGCAACGCCAGAGGCATTGCCACAACGCCTAAGCAATATCATAGTAGTGACGGCAAGCACCAGCAGCGCCACATACATCAAAGGCTGACCTTTCTTTGGTTTTAGTTCTCGTCGTACCATCAGCAAATATTAATTAGCGAAATCAACCGAAATGCCCATCTGCAATCTGCGTGGATTGAGTGGATAATGCGGAGTAGAGAAATAGTTGTCGCCGCCAAACATGCCTTGATTGAGGTGAGCGAATGTAACGAAGAATCGTGTCTTCTTGAGTTTCATATTGGCATAGGCATTCATCCACAAGAAATTGCCGCATTCCACCTCGCGTTGGTTGCGGAAAGTCATTGTGGCAGGATTATAGGCTGGAGCATAATACTTGGTGTAGTAGTTGCAATCCACGCCCAATTGCACATGTAGCACGCCAGCCACCTTAAACAACAGATACAGATTGCTATATACAGCCAGTTTAGGCAAAGCAAGCACGCCATCGTTTGATGTGGTCTGATACGTAATGCTATTGTCCCAATTGAGCGCACCCACGCCCAAGTGCTGATCGAGAGTGGCATTCAGAACATGCACAGCACTTCCGGCTTGCTCTGGCACGCCAGCAGCATTGAAATATACATAGTTTTGCAGGGTTTCATAGCCCACATTCACCCTTGTGCCAGTGTGTGGCACATATAGTTTACCGCCTGCACGGAAGCGACGCACCTTGCCAAAATCGTTGTTCCACGCGAAGTGGTTCGACTTAAAGTGACGCATAAAATACGGTGCTTCTTCGTTCTTGAGGTGACCATAGGCACTAAGGCGCACCGAGTCGCCAAACATCTTTATCTTGGTGTGAACATTGCCCACCACACTGAAGTCGCCCACTACCGAGCCAAGCAACCCAAATCGGGCATCGACATCATAAGTGAGAATAGAGCCGTTTCGCTTTGTGAGTTGTCCGCCCACCCAAGCCACATTGTCGGTAGCCTTGGCAGTGGCATCCACGCCATCGGGCAACGGAGTGAGTTCCATTTTTATGTCGCTACGCCCCGTCACTGTGTCAAGCGGTTGCGTGTAGTGTCGCATTTCGTAGGTGGCATAAGCCGATATACCGAATTTCGCCCATGACTTACTGCCTTCAAGCATATCAATGCCCACAGTGTTGGTCAAGCGCCAACCCTTAGTATAGTCGCGAGTGCCATTATCGCTAAGATAATTCACACCGCCGAAAAACTCGCTATCTTGTGCAGCATGCTCATTGAGAAACATGTGCTTATTGCTCTTGTAGTTCATCGTCCAGATGAAACTTGTCACAGGCACATATTCCTTGCGAGCCACAATCGAATCGGGCAACGTGTCATTCCAATGGCGAAAATAGCCCACCTTGTAGCGGTGATTCATATAGAATTCCTTGCCCCACACCTGCGAGTGTGCGTTTGTGAGGTTTGTAGGAATGGTCTTAGTATCCACTCTCGTGTCACCGCCCTGCACTTCGCCAGGGTTGGTGATATATCGGTCGTCGGTGATTCCACCACTTTCCTTAGTCAGCAGATTATAATTGTTGTAAAACGACTGCATCTCATATCTATCGCCTATATACGAGCCAAACAATCGCCACACCACATTCTTGTCGGCTTGTGCGTCATACGAGCCCTTGCTATAAAGGTAGTCAATCGCGCCACCCACCTGCACAGCCTTATTGACATTTCCCGAGAAAATGGTGCTGAAACGGTCTTGATTGCTGTTTCGGTTTCCGCCGAAAGTATACGACATCAAGGTCATTGGCAAGCGAGTGTTGTAATACACCTGTGTTTTCACCGATGGCAACCACGCACTCAGCGCGTCTTCAAAGAAGAAATCGGATGGTTGCGCTCTATCGAAAAATATTTGGTTCTGCCCAGCTGCGCCATAATTACCCGTAGTGACATAGGCATTACTTATCAATGATGGCACCACCGAGCGATAATAATTGGTCAGCACAGTGTCGATTGTGCCCGGAAAGTGCAAGCCAAGAGGCTCTGAGATAGTCCACGCATACGATGGCTCAACCACCTTGCGTTTCGCCGCCCACACCTCAATGGCAGGCAACACCAGCGCCAAAGCAACAATATATGTGATTATTCTTCTCATTTCTTGATTATTGTATCTCGCACAAAAATAGTAAATTATATCATCACGCACAAAACAATTGCCGATTTCTGTGCATTTTTATATCACCGTAATCTCCTCAACTGTAGTCTATTCTTCCACCGCAGGGCCATAGTAGAGCGTAGAACAATTGTCCTCGCGGAAGACTTCGTGTGCCACTCTATTTATGTCATCGGCCGTAGCAGCCAGATATTCGTCATTCTCAGTATTGATGCGAGAAGCATCGCCAAGCATCTCATAACGGCAAAGTTTTTCTGCCACAGCATCATAGCTGATGTTTTCATACAATTCGCGCGACACATGCTTATTGGCATATCGTTGCACCTCTCGCTCGGTGACGCCCTCGGCATGCAGTTTGCCCAACTCGGCATCCACCACATCAATGGCTTGTTGCGCATCAGCGCCCTCACTCAAGCGGGCTGTGATGTAGAGCAAACCAGGGTCGTTGCTACCCACTATCACCGCATCGAGGTCGGAAAACAGGTCGTACTTCATCATCACATTGCGATGGAAGCGTGCCGATGTGCCGTTGGCAAGCACATCGCTAAGCAAATCGCTCGCCACGAAATCTTTGTCGTTCACTCCGCACATGTGATAGATGCGCATTATCATGTTCTCTGGCACATCTCGGTGCGCCTTGAGCACTCTCGGCTGTGTTTGTGCTGGCTCAATAGGCAAGTGGCGTAGCGCAGTGGCGCGCGGCTTGATGTCGCCAAACCACTTCTCCACAAGTTGCACGGCATCATCAAAGGTGACATTTCCTGAGATGCACATCACCATCCTATCAACCGAATAATGACTATAATAAAAATCTTGTATTTCTTTGATTGACGCTTCTGAGATATGGCTTGGGGCCACTCCTATCACTGGCCAGCGATAAGGATGCACTTTGTAAGCCAGCGAATTCATCAGGTGCGACACATCGCCATAAGGTCTATTCAGGCATCGCTGCTTAAATTCCTCAATCACCACGCTTTTCTGTATCTCCACAGCGCGGTCGTCGAGGTTGAGATTCATCAGTCGATCGCTCTCAAGCCAAAGCGCAGTCTCAATATTATGAGCCGGAAGCACCTCATAGAAATTGGTGCAATCGCTGCTTGTCCACGCATTGCTGCTGCCGCCTGCCGCCTGCAAAGCCGCATCAAAGTCGGGCGCATTTACCGAACCGCCAAACATCAGGTGCTCAAACAGGTGAGCCAAGCCCGTTCGTTCGGGGTTTTCGTCGCGCGAACCCACATCATAACGTAAATTCAATGCCACCATTTGAGTGGCAGCATTGTAATGATGAAGCAAACGCAATCCGTTGCTTAATACGTATTTATTATATTTTATCATTCAGAAGTGTCCGCTTATTATTTCACGGTTGTTTTGAGAATCTTAATATCCTCCTTTGGGCGGTCGTTTGCGCCAGTTTCACACTTTTCAATCTTCTCAACGATGTCCATTCCCTTCACCACTTCGCCATACACGGTGTATTGGCCATCGAGGTGTGGAGTACCACCCACTGTCTGATAAGCTTCGATTTGAGCAGCAGTGAACTTAAATGGTCCTACTTCGGCAATCTTTGCCTCGGTTTGATCGATGAGAATGTTTTGCAACGAATCAAGCGCAGCCTGATTGCCCTCGCGGCGATACATCATGATATCCTTGCGATATGCAGAAGCAAGCTTATTGAAGATTTCTTGAGCTTGCTGATTACGGCGGCTACTCTCAAACTTTGCCAATTGCGCAGGTGTGTATTTCTTACCTGTAACGATATAGAATTGCGAGCCCGATGAGCGACGTTCTGGGTTTACCTGGTCGGCTGTGCGAGCAGCGGCCAAAGCGCCACGCTTGTGGAAGAACTTTGGATAAACAAATTCAGCCTCTACGGTGTAATCCAAGTCGCCACTGCCAAGACGAGCATCTGGAGTAGCATTCTTAGAATTGCCATCGCCTGCCTGAATCATAAATTCGGTTATCACACGGTGAAACAGCACTCCGTCGTAATATCCCTCTTTGCAAAGCTTGATAAAGTTGTCGCGATGTTTAGGAGTTTCGTTATATAGTGCGATTTCTATAGTTCCCAAAGTGGTCTTCATTTCCACTTTCTTGCATTTTTTCAAATCTACTGTTTCCACTTTTTTTATCCTTGAAGTTTTTTGTCGAGTGGTCTTTGCTTGAATGCACACAGCAGAAAGCATCAGCGCCAACACGCTCAAAAAAACTATTTTTTTCATATTATATACTCAAGTAATATTTTTCACTTACACTGTGTGCGCTCCTATCACAGGCCAACGGCTGGATAAAGACGCTTATATATTCTTCTGAAATTGTCGTCGACAGCGCTCAATTCAGCTGCGCGTTCTTTGTAGTCGGCGCCATATATGCCAGCGATAAGGTCGCCCAGATATTTATGTTCACGATCTTTCTCAATTGCTGCCTTCACCAGCACGTCGATGCTCTTAGCATAGCGCTCTGCATCTATTGCATGAAGATAACGAGCCGTGCTCACCACGAACTGTCCACTTCTGTCAACCATGATAATGTTATCAACCAAAGCTGGAAGATCGGCATCAATCGCCTCGATATTATTTGCAATATACTCATAGGTTGTCAAGCCAGATGCATCCTTGCTCAACTGTTTTTTAAGATTTTCGTCCATATATTTAATTGTCTATTTTTTCTTATTATCATTCTTCTGGTCGTGCCGTTGCACACGGCAAGCCTGCCACTACGGGTTTCTATGCTACAAATATAGTCATAAATGCTGAAACAACATCTATCACAGCCAATATTTATCACACTTCGCGCAGTGCTTTATTTAGCAAGCGACATGTTCATTGATATGCCGAAGTTGCTGTTCGACGTTGGGTAAGCCGTTGCCGAAACAAGTGGAGTGTTCACCTGATGGTCGAAATATGCGCCTATGGTGAGGCGTTTACTCAACACATAGTTGGCTGTCATATTGATGGTAAGCGAGCGTGCGCCGCTTGTGGCTTGAGTGAAGCCTGTCTCAATCTTGCGTATCAGCGCGTTGTTGTTGTTGAGTGAGAAGTCGATATTGAGGTTCAAGTCGTTGTTGACTCCACTTTGACGACCTCTGAACTTCAACACCGTATTGAAGTTGGCAATCTTATAACCAACGCCAAATTTCAACGACTTCTGACCTGCCTCCACAATCTGACCCGCCGACGAATTGAGCGACAGCGTGCGGCTATCACGATACTCGGCATTAATAGTCATATTGTTGTAGAGCGTCACCTTTGCACCAATTAGCGGAGCAAAACGCTCTGTGATTGTCACCGAAGTAATATTATATGGCGACGATGGCAGAGGATTGCCATTTGTGACGTCTTGCGTAAATCCGATGCCATTGCCCACCGATACCCAGTCGCTATACGAGGTGTATGAACCTACGCTATAAGTACACTGATAAGCGTGTGATAGCGTGAACGACTTAAACCACTTCTTCAGCGCTGGTATCTTGCCAATGCCATCATATGTCACTCTCCAGTTTGGTAATATCGATGCCAATGATGGGAATGGATTGAGTGTAACCTTATTGATATCCTTGCCTGAATAAGCCGCAACAAACGCCGGGATTAGGACATCACTGCTGATGCCGCTCACATCGCCCACTTGCGACGAGAATGGCTGACCTGCCCATGGCGAGGTGAGCAAGAATCCGCGTTGCGGGTAGTTCTTGCCTTGATATTGTGCTCTCACACGATCGGCTGCAATAGGTATGTTTTCAAGGAATTTATCAAATGCCTTGCTACTATAGCCGTTATCCGATTTGCAGCCCTTGAGCGCTGTTGCAAGCGCAATGTGTGTCTTAGTATATGTGCCTGTATATAGATTAGTGGCATCGTTATACATAAACATCATTTGGTTGCTTCTATTGTCGGTGCGATTACCAGTGAGCGTAATCTTCAAGCCCTTCACCGGTTCGAGCACTGCATCAATGGTCACCTCGTTGGTGTGCGTGAAAATGGCTGGTGCAGTCTGGTTTTCGTCGCACATAAGCCATCCGCGCGATTTCGCTTTTTCCACATAGTCTTCGCCTATAAAACCAAATGCAAAATCAAGGCCCGGCGAGAGTATGTCGTAGTTGTTTGATTGTCCGAAGATGTCGCCGATTTCCGGTATAAACTGCGGCAATGAGAGCGATTGCGTATTGCGAACCTTCACGCTCACATTGCGCACCATCATCAGTCCGCGCAACGAATATTGCGCAAACTCGGTGAAGAAATTCTTCTTCTCATCGAGAACCTCCAGCACTGTGAATTTCACATTTTTGTCGCCACGAGTGAGCACCTCCACATTGTTTTCATCCACCACGCGAGTCTTCACCACAAATGGCTTGCCATCGGTAGTCAATGCCGACACCTTCACCTTTTTGGTCTTCATGTTGTGTCGTATCATAAGCGTAGTATCTGACTTCAGACGCAATGTGCGAGAGAACTTCTTGGCGCGTTTTGCCTTATTTAAGCGCGAACCCGAGAAACGATTGTTGATAGCCTTCAGATATGGCACCTTGTTATACAATCCCTCCATATTCATTCTGCCATCGAGTGTATATGATGATTGATTTGAGATTGTATTACCTGTCTGCACATCTTCAAGCACGGTTCCTCGTTCCCAATTATACACCGAATTATACGACGCATTGGCTGTCATAAAGTCGAGGAACGAAATCTTGTTGAATGGCGCCTTATACGAAGCGTTGAACGTTTGGTTGTAACTATATGGCGTACCAAGATTCTTGATACTGCGCCACACTGAGTCGCGCCACTCTTTATATTCGTCTGGGAAGAGTTTCTTGTTGACCTGTCCTATCGGTTCCTCGATATGCGCTGTGGTATTTGATTGGAACGACATATTGAGCGATCTGGTCATATTCCAAGTAATTGAGAATTGGCGATCCCACAAGAAATTCTTGCTTACCGAAACAGGCAATTCCACATCAATATCGCTCTCGTTGCGAGTCTGCTGCTCATAGTAGTAGCGCGAGATGTTGGTGAAGAAACTTATCTGTTGCGGGAACCAATTCAACTCCCATTCCTGTAAGAATTTCACGTTCTTGCTCTTCGATTTTGGCTTCACTCCCTTAAACGGACGAAATGGCTTGAACGCAGTGGCATAATTGTACATCAAGCTACCACGATAGTCGTTGGTATTCTCATACACGTTATCAGGGTCTACATTATGGCGCTTATTCGATGAATAGTTAAACACAAAGTTTGCTGGGTCCCATGGCATTGGCAGCTTGCTCTTAACGTCGAACTTCAAGCCCGATACGCTGAAACTTTCCACACGCTTTGATGTCACGGCAAACGACTTGATAGAATCGCGTTGCGCCTTGGTTTCGCACACTTCTATAGCGTCGTCAAGCAACATATCCTTGTCGAGAGGATTGTATTTTGGAGTGCTTTCTTCGTTGGTTATCGAATAGTAGATTGGAGCCTTCAGCTTCACCTTTTCTGGCAAGAATCTACCCATATCCACCTGCACTGCCACATTGTAGTTTTGATAATTGTCGAGGTTGCGCTGATTCAAGCCTTGGTCTACCGAACCAAAACCTACAGTTTCCTTATGGAAGCCGGCATTCACGGTGGCAATATCACTGATGCCAAGGGTCATATTGGCTTTCGCTGCCCAACCGCCATCTTGGTCGAAATCGGTGACACGCAATTCGTCAGCCCAAATAGTACATTCCTTGGTCATACCCGAATTGTTGCGAACACCAATCATCACCACCTTCACATCGCTCAGCGCTGGATTACCAAGCACTGTCACCTTGTTCTTCTCGTTAGAAGGGTCTGGCTCCGTAAATCGAGTGTTATACGACACGCCGCTCACGCCCTGCACCTTCTGTGCATTACGGTTTTTCTTCACGCTCGTAAACACGTCGAGGTTGCAATTGAGCATATTGTTTTCTGGCCATACCAAAAGGCGGTCGGCTGAGCTATAGGTGCTATAGTCGGAACGCGCTGGTGTGACCTCAAGAGGAATTTCATATTCATAATAGTTGTTCTTCACATCCGAACCAAGACGAATGAATGCCGACACATCGCCATTACGGAGCGAAGTGACATCGTCAATCAGAGCCTCGTTGTGCAAGAACATCTGCAATCGGCGATAGTTGCGCAGGTCGAGGCTTGTGTTGCGATACACAGCACGCGATGCGCCCGATGGCAAGTTGGTAACCTTCATCGACAATGATTGCTCATTGAGCTGAGTCACCTGCGATTGACCAGAGTCAACAATACGGTTTACGCCTGGAGGCAGCACGTAGTTCACCGGTTCGCGGCCGGCATTTTCCTCAATGTTCACGGCAGTGATTGACATATCGCCATCGGCAGGTTGATTGACCTTTGCATCTGGATTGTATGCATAACTTCGCCACTCGCCACGAAGCAATTCGAGCGATGCAAAACGAAGGTGAACAGGCTTCTTGAAATTGGTCAAGAACATACGCATGAAGCGAATTGTAGAGAAGTCGTTGATCGAACCAACAGCTTTCTCAAAATCGCGAAGTGGAATTGTGAATTGATACCACTCCACATCCAATCCGTTACCATCACGAGTAGGCACATGTTGCGCTTGCTTGTCGGTGATATAGTTCTTACCCACCACCAAATCCTCTGGGCGTATCGAAACCTCATATTGGAAATAACGCTCATACTGATTGAGGGTGTTATCTTGATTGATATCTTCAACGTCTGGCACACTACGAGCCGACTGATACAAAGCATCGGTAGCATCTTCTGCCGAGAGCGAGTTGCCTTCAGTGCCATTATAGCGCTTATAGCGCTCAATCACTGAGAGTTTCTTTTCATCATAGTCGTGACCACGATAGAAGTGGTAGTTGTCGCCACCAGGGTCGTTGATTGGCGAGAACTGGTCTTCTTCCATTTCTGCCAATGTTGAAGCCGAGAGTTTCTGGCGCAACTTGCTCACATATTCGCTATATGTAGGGAAATTCTTCTCTTCCTCGGTTGACAATCCGTTAAGGCCCACGTCTTGCAACTTACGAGCGCCCGAAGCATTGTCGAAGGCATAAGTTAGCGAGGTCTTGTCTGATACCTTACCCCACACAGTCTCCTTGACGTGTGTATTGTCGCCATCAATAGGCAATCCGTTTTCATACGATTTATATCCATCCTTCAAGATGTCTTCGCTCACCTCACCGAGGTTGAAATACAGGTCACCACCCTCCTTATTATCCACTTCTTCGTCGAGGAATGGATTGAGAAGCCAGAATTGGATATACTCGATGTTTGATTGCTCAAAGTTGGTGGCATCAAGTTTTCTCATAATACCACCCCAACGCTTCTCTGGGTTGAGCAACGTGCCATCGATATTCATTCCGTCGGCATCGAGGTTATATGGGCCACGCTCGTTAGGATAATACGACAGGTTGAGTGTTTGCAGCGTCGACGATTCGCCGTAGCTAAGCTCACGTCCCGGATAAACCTCTGAGTATGTCACCTCTCGCACATACGGATTGGAGAGTTGCTTTAAGTCGTTTTTGATGTAGCCTGGCACGAGCGAACTGTTGCGCTGTGTAAACATGCGATCGATGTAATACCACGACAGCAACGCACGGTTTTTGCCATAGTCGGTATTATTGCTCAACGCAGCCTCTGGAAACAATGCGCTCGACGAATTGTCGTAAGGCGTAGAACACAAAAACCACGAATATGGCGAACGCAAATCAAGTCCCGACTGCGTAGATTCAAAGTCATCAATATACGAGCTACCTCTATTCGAACCCGTCTTCTGCTGATGTGGTATCAACTGCGCAAACTCACCATTAAACGAGAATGTGGATGGCGCTGTGGCATTCACTGTAGGTATCTTGTTCAACAGATTGGTCAGCCACATAAAGCTGGTGTTGTACGACAGATTTAATCCCCAAATAGTGTTGTTGACTATCTCGTCGCCAATCGACACCTTTTCGGTGAGTGATTTCTCGCCATAGTGCATCACAGTGGCTCCGAGATTGAAATTCTTATTGAACTTATAGTTTAAGTCGAGTCCGAGCAATGTTTTGCGCTGAGTACTATAGGTGGATTGGTTTTCAAGGGTTACACTCACGTTTGTTCCCGAATCGATGATGCTCTGATTCAAGATTGTGACAATACCCATATTGTAGTCCACCGTATAATCGCTGTTTTCTGTCAATGTCACACCTCCGGCAGTCACTACCACCGACCCGCGTGCCACGTTCATAGCATTCAAGCGTATCTGCGCGCCGCTTGATGCCTGATATTCTCCTTCAAGGATAAATTTATTCTTGTCTTGGAATTGCCTTGCCACAGTGAGTGTAGAGTCGTACAATTCTTGATAGACAAATTTCTCGGCAATCGCCGGATTGCCAATCTTTGTAGCCAAGTGCTTACCAAACGGCTCAACTACAGGGAATATCACCTTACCACTCGAAGCATTGATGGTGTAACCCTCTATGTAGTCGAAGCGGCCATCTGGGTTAGGCTGACTGTTTGAGTCTAAGCGGTCGAGGTTCATCACTCTTATGAGTGGCGTACCGCTGATATTGCCTGCAGGCAGATAATTGATATATGTGCCTGTGGTGTCGCTCATATACTTGATGTTCAACTTGAAGTTGCTCGATTGTATCTGATAAGCGCCAAGCGAATAAATATTTTTCATTGCCAAATCCCACATTGGCAACTTGTTGGAGATTGTAGTTCCCTTCAGCAACTTCACATATAGCGACGATTTTGTAGATGTCACGTCGCCGGCAAACTCACCCACTTGATAAGTCTGACCCTTATAGGTATACTGATATGCCACGGCAAGCACCTCATCGGCATTAAGCGCCGACTTCAGCGAGATATATCCAAGCGAGGCGTTGAGCGTGTATTCTTGCGACGAGAGCAAGCGAGCGCTTTCAACCTTCTCATAATCCCTACCACCCTCAAAGCCATAAGCCGAAAGCGGTTCGAGTGTAGTGGCCACCTGCTCCATATATCTGGCATCAGGATAGCTTGTATTGAGTTCTGTGAACAAATTGTTCGACAAGTTGCTTGGCACTGCCGCCGAAGTATTTGGTACCCAGTGCGAATTTGCCAAACGGCGATTTTCACCGGCATCCATAAACGCCAGCACATTGCGCGACTGTGAATAATCGCCACGCTTATTAGTCACCCACACCTCGATGCGCGTGATGTTGATACCGCTCGACACCAATGGCAGAGTTGAGCAGAATTTATCGTAATTATCTCTAAACCAATGTGCCAAGAAGAAGTGGCGGTTTTGGTCATAAGAATCGGCTGTGACATAGAAATTCTGGGTCTGTGCGCCACCGCGGCTATTCACTGTCTGGGTCTGCGAGTTTTGTTGCGACACCAATGCTGTGGCGGTGAGTTTTCCGAATTGCAACTTGGTTTTCACACCAAAAAGCGATGTGCTACCCTTGATGAGCGACGACCCAGTGGTCATACTCACATTACCAGCCTCTATATTTTTTATGATTTCGTCTTCCTTGCCTTCATAAGCCAATTTCAGGTTTTTGTTGTCGAAATCAAATGTTGCTCCGGTGTTATACGACATGTCGAACTTCATCTTATCGCCCACCGAGGCGTTGATATTGGCTTGTATCTGTTGGTCGAAATCAAAATACGTTTTGCGGCGAGCGTCAACCGACAAAGCAGGGTTATCGGTCTTATTCGACTTTATACCCATATTGATTTTCACCGAACCTTGTGTCTTCAACTGCACACCACCAGGACCAAACACCTTGTCCAACGGACCAAGACCGAACTGCATATCAAGAAAATTAAACGGGTCCTTCTTGTTTTCCTGCGCCGTAACGCTGTTGCGTTGCTGGTAATACTCCTGCATCGACTTTCGCAAGGCGATGTTGTTATATTCATCGGCCGAGAGCATAAACGGCGTAGTTATCTCCTTATCACCCAACTTAGTGCGTACGATATACATGCCAGTAGTGGCATCATATTCGGCCTCTGTGGTGATATTTTTTGGAGAATTAAGGTCCACGGCATGCTTGCCCTTACCCAAATCCTCAAAGTCGGTAGGGATGGTCTCCTGCACCTTGTAGTGCAGGCTTATAGAATCGGTTTTCTCCTTGCCACCCTTTTTCTCTACAGTCTTTTCGGGCACTGGAGGCGGTGGCAAGAGTTTTGATTGTACGTATTGGGCGAATGCGTCGAAATGCAGTGCAGAGTATGCCAATACCCCACACAGCACTATGCTCAGCAGTTTTTTGCTCTTTATATGTTCAACGGCTTTATGTCTGCTCATTAATTTCTTTGCAAAATATAATCAACGTTGCCGCCAGCAACACGCCTTTTCTCGCCCACTATAAGCCTCACAGCATCTTCAGCGCACTCTTTATGGCTTTTTCCACTGTGAGCGTAGGGTCTGATTGGAAAAGTTTCTGCAACGTTTTCTGCGTTGCCTGACGGCTATAGCCCAACATCACGAGCGCTGCCAAAGCTTCGTCGAACGCTTCATTGTTTAATGGGCTTATACTTAATAACGAAGCATCTACCGTATTTATTTTATCTTTCAGGTCAACTATTATTCTTTGTGCAGTCTTTGCCCCTACTCCCTTCACCGATTTCAGCGCAGCAGAATTGCCCGAAGCGATTGCGGCTTCCAACTCTGCCACCGGATAAGATGAAAGTATCATTCGTGCTGTGTTCGTACCCACTCCGCTCACGCTGATGAGCAACTCAAACACTTCTCTCTCGTGTCTTTCGGCAAAACCATACAGCATATGTGCATCTTCACGGATTGCCTCATAGACATACACCTTCACCACATCCTTCACATTCTGCAGTTGTGTGTATGTGTTGAGCGAAACATTCAGCATATAGCCCACGCCATACGATTCCAACACAATGTAGGCTGGATTGCTCTCTTCAATACTACCTTTTATATAATCTATCATGCTATCAAAATTTTTGTTTTCACAATTTATTGTTTTCTCACAAAATCACCTTAAACGTGTGGCTCATTCCGCCCACAACTACTCGCACCACATACACGCCATGCCCTGGCAGATGCATTCTCGGCAACTCGCCATATCCGCCGCTCACCGCACAACGCGATAACGCAACTTGCCGCCCAAGCATATCGTATGCCGACATTTGGGCCTCGCCATCGCACGGAGCATGAATTATGATCGGCTCTTCGCCTGGAATTATGCGCCACAGTTTGTCTTGCTCCACGCTGTCGATTCCCGATCCGAGCAGATATTGCAAACCTTTCAGCGCATTGATTTTGCCGTAGCCCCACTTATCAGGATTGTCATTCTTCACAAGTTCATCTCTCGTGGAGGTACGCTCAAGCACATTCTCAACATCTGCGCAGGTCAGTTCGGGATTGGCCTGCAACCACAATGCTATAGTGCCTGTAACAATCGGGGCCGACTGCGATGTGCCATACATCGAGCCCCAACGGTATTTCTTGCCACCGATGATTTGCACCAGCGCGTTGTCGCCATCATTGGCCTGCGTGGCATCATAGCGATTGAGTGCCGAAACCACCACATAACCCGGTGCAGTGACCGTAGGACGACTTATGCCATTAGCATCCTTGCCGAAGCTTGAGAAAAATGCGATGTCGCCCAATTCGCTGCCCGTGTAGTTATCGGCGCCATTCGGAGTGTCAACACTCGTTTTTGAGCAATAAGCGCCCACCGAAATCACACCTTCGCCGGTAGTGAGATCGCTGATGTTGCCGTCACTTGTGCCATAGCTCCAACCATCAACACCATTCGACACCAATTGCGTGCCAGTATTGCTCCAACCAGTGATAGTAGTACCCTTCTCTGCCCACACCTTGATGCCCATATAATAGTTTTTCGCAGTAGCTTTCTCGCATACGTATTCCACATCAAATGCGGTGTACAGTTCCATCTTGCCATTCGCGCCGATGCCCGATGAGAACGAAACCTCTCCAGAATAGAGATCCTTTAGCGATGGCACATCTTCCATAGTTATCTTCACGGCTTCATCGCTTGTGCCTGCCTCATGCCAATCGCTCTCGTATGCCACCGCTTGGCGCTGTCTGTCATACACCACAAAGCGAGCCTTGAACTTTCGGGCATCATCGGCCCACATATCCAAATCGCCATGGTTGGTGTAGAGCGTATATAGATTTTCGTAGAAAGTGCGCAAGGTGTCGGTATCCTGCTCAAACCGCTTTGAAATCTTTGTGAACAGACGCGCATCGTTGCCCACCGACAACACGCACATTCTTCCCTTCCCCGACTTCGCCGCAAACACTTCCGACAGCATCGATGTGCCATCGTGCGGACCGGATGTTGATGCCAAACTCATGTTTATCACTGCTGGCTTGCCAACGCTCTTGGCATAATCAAAAATATATGCCACGCTGTTTGCTATGTTCACATCGGTCAATTCCCTGTCGGGCATTGCACACAGCACAAGGTCGCTTGCCGTAGCCACGCCATAATAGCCGTTGCCCTTATATCCGCCGGCTGCTGTGGTACTGGTGTGTGTGCCATGCGACTGGTCGGTGCAATCCGACGTCAACGCCGCAATCTCCTGCGGAGTGGCATATGCCGAACCAGGCAGTTCATTGCCGTCAACCACTGGCGCTACGCCTCCTTTATGAGTGGGTAGATACACTCGCTTCACACGACTCTCTCCATCTTCTCCCATAAACTCGATGTGATTGAAATCAATACCAACGTCTACCACGCCCACAATTACATCTTTGCCAGTGAACGCTCCCTGTGATCCAGCGCTCACGGCATGCGCACCGTCCACCATGCTGAATTGTCGGGCCCTATCGTTGCACACAGCCATGCGCTGAGCCAACTGCACTTGCTTGACCAGTGCCAACTCGCTCACACGGACAATCTCTTGCACCGGCACCTGAGCGGTTATCACCTTGCCAAACACGTGCTGCACCTTCACACCCAAGCGCTGCAGCTGGGCTAAAACAGCCTCGTCGGTCACACGCAGAAAACACTGCACGCTTTGCTCACCACGCGCTTGCGCCTGCCGGAGCGACACGTGCGAGCGAGGCGTGAGACTCCCCCGCCTTGCGTAAAGCGATGCCGATGGCACTAAAGCCACCAGCATCGCCATTATAAATATTTTCTTAAATTCAATTCGCATTATTTCACTATCAATCTCGACGAGCTGCGCAACTTATCACCAGTGACAGTAACCACATATACGCCAGGATTGATTCTGCCTGCAAGCGACACACTTGCCACGCCGCCATCCATCTGCTTTGTTGCATCATATATCAATGCACCGCTTATTGAATAGACTCTCACTGCCACAGCATCTTCATTTGGAGCAAACACCGAGAAGTTGCCATCGCATGGATTCTTACAAATTATCACGTTGTCGGCATCTTGCTTCACGTCGTTGATGCCCGACGTAGAAATGACATACTTGATACCATCCCAAGCGTCAATTTTGCCATAGCCACTCTTTTTAGGATTCTTATTCACATAGTTGTCGCGCACTGAAGTGTTTTCAAACACTTCCATCACATCGTTATAGCTCAACGTAGGCTTTGCCTGAAGCCACAATGCCAAAATACCTGTCACTTCTGGTGCAGCCATTGATGTTCCCGACATATCGCCCCAGTAGTGCTTATTGCCCTTATTATCACTCACCTCGGCTGCCAAATAATTATAACCTTTTTTCACGGTCTCAGAATCGTAGCGGTTAACCGCGGAAACCACAGTAGCGCCACCCGCCAAAATATCTGGGCGCTTCTTGCCATTAGCATCCGGGCCATAGCTTGAGAAATAAGCTATATCATTAGGAATGAACCCATACGAGTATTCTTTGCCATCCAATGCCTTATATGAGCTTTTTGAAACAAATGCGCCCACCGAGATAGTCTTCTCGCCTGTTGCCATGCCGCTAATCGACATCTCTGAATTGCCAGAAACAAAATTCGACAAACCATAATTATCAAATTCTGCATTGCCATCCAAGTTCCAACCATTTAATGTTTCGCCTTTTTTGCCCCAAAAGACAACGCCAAGATACCAATCATTGTTGGCTAAAGAAGTTGACTCGCAATTCACATCAATATACACGTGCCACTTTCCGCTATTAGCATCTAATTCAGAATATGACACAGCTTTACCAGTATAGTAGTTTTTGAATACACTATGACTTGACATATTAAACGTTGCACCTTGCGACGACACTGCCTGCTTTTTTGACACTGCCAATTGCTTGCCATCCTTATCTACCACCACATATTGAATGGCAAATTGTTTTCCGCTATTAGCATAGATTTCAAAAGAGCTTACATAAGCTCCACCATCATATTCTATACCCCTAAACAAAACAGTCTTTTGAGCGACATTGTCACCAGGGTTTGTAAAAGTGGTAGAGAAATGCACCTTATCGCCACCTTCATTTCCCGCTGCAAGCACAATCAGGTGACCGTCATCAACAAGCGATTCCAACGATTTACAGATGTCTGTCGAACCATCGTGAGGTCCATAATGGTCGCCAAGACTGATATTGATTACCGCTGGTTTCCCAACACTTTTAGCATAGCTGAAGATGTAATTAATAGAATTCACCAAGTTAACATCCGACAAATCGTCGCCCAAGCCGCAAAGCACCAAATCGGCTTCTGGCGCCATACCGCCAAAGTTGCCCACTTGCGTGCCGGCAGCAATAGCAGATGTGTGTGTACCGTGGCTTTGAGCCTCTTCGTCGGCAGTGAGTTTAGATATTTGTTCTTGGGTAGTAAATTCCGAACCAGGAAGCACGCTGCCATTCAGCACAACCTTAGAACCGGTATCGTCGTTAGGCATATACACACGCTTGATGCGAGTGTTGCCATTGGCATCCTTAAACGCCATGTGATTGTAGTCGATACCCACGTCAATCACGCCCACAACCACGTCTTTACCTGTATATGGGATAGCCAATTCATTGCCTGCAAGCACTTCGTCTACATATGCAGAAGCGCGCTGTTTGTCGGTTTTCAGCCTCAACTTACGAGCCACCGACACTTGACGCACATTGCTCACCTTGGCAAGAGCTTCCAATTTATCAATAGGAGCAGTGACAGTGAGCACGTCGCTCATCTGACCGTTGACTTGCACTCCCAGCGCTTCCATCTCGTCGATTGGCGCCACATTCCAGCCGTCGATACTCACAAAGGCCTGCACAGCTTGCACACCATTTGCCATCTGCACTGGCGCAACATATCTGTCAGCCGTCAATTTTCTTACCTTGGCACTACGGGCACTATTTCCACCGAACGCACTGTTAGCGGCCAGTTCTTCCACTCCACTGTTGTTTCGCAACGAATTCAGGAAAGCATATGTGCTACTTGACAATTTCCCTTCAGCATTAACTATCGACAACGAAAGCACTGCTAATGCCAAAACAAGTGCTATCCTATTGATTCTTTTCATAAACTTTTATATAGACTTTACAATGTTATAATCACCAAAAATAAAATAAAAATCTCATTCACACAAGCATATAACAAGAAAATTGCGACATTCGGCCTCGTTTAGCCAAATGTCGCAATCTATGATTTTTCTCTAAATAACTAAGATATTACTTCAAAGTTTCTACATACTTGCGAAGTGCTTCGTTTTCTGGATCGAATTCGAGCCACTTGTTGTAGTAACCCTTAGCTGCTTCCATATCGCCCTTGTCAAATGCGATACGAGCCAAGTTGTTGTAGATTGAGATGTAAGTATCCTTGTAGTCTTCCTTGTTTTCCTTTTCGTTAAGGATGCTGATTACTTGTTCATAGTACTTCACAGCTTCGTCATTCTTACCATCGAGGTATTCCACCTTAGCTTGTTGTTGAACGATACGGTAGTTGCCAGGAACGCGTTCATTAGCCATAGCAGCATATTTGCGAGCGCCTTCAATAGCAGTTGCCTTCTTTGCAGCATCTTCAGTAGTTACTGCCCAGTTGAAGTATTTTGTTGACATAACATACAAGTCGTTAGCCTTGCATTGGTCGCTATCAACAATCTTTTGGTAATATAATGCAGCCTTTTCGTAGTTCTTTGCTTCATCATATACGTCGATCAATTGGTTGAGCAAATCCAAGTTGTTAGGATTGTATTCAACAGCCTTTTCGTATTCAGCGATTGATTCTTCAGTCTTACCTACGCCCTTGAGTGCAGCAGCATAGTCAACGAAGTCCTTAGATGCATATTCAGTGCCAGCGATGTTCAAGCCGAACAATTCAGCGCCATACTTTTCTGC
This sequence comes from uncultured Prevotellaceae bacterium, assembly GCA_905210415.1. GTDB lineage: Bacteria > Bacteroidota > Bacteroidia > Bacteroidales > Muribaculaceae > SFTJ01. Next base: position 12,921 of record CAJLWM010000006.1, on the reverse strand, counting down.
TTCTGTCCAGTTTTGCAATGCTACCATGTTGTAGAGTTGCATACGGCACATATAGAAGTTGTTCTTGTCGTTGGCAGCAATTTCGCTACGGATTTTTGTAGCCAAGTCGAAAGATTGTTGATATTCTTCGCCGAAGAACATCAATTGCACGTAGCGAACCTCATCTTGCTTGAAGTGGTTAGGGTTCTGGATATATTTGCCATATTGTTCTGCAGCCTTAGCACCATCGTTAAGTTCATAGTACTTTTCAGCAAGCTCACGTTGAGCAAGTGCAGATTGTGGCTTCTTAGCTACGAGTTCTTTAAGACGAGAAACTGCCATTTCTGGGTTTACGAAGAAATAAGTATTGGCATACTTCACATAAGCCTCTTCATTGTCTGGGTCGTAAGTAAACGCCATTTCGTAATTACCAGCAGCACCACCGTTGTCCTTTTCAGCAGCTCTCATATCGCCTTCAAGGATGCACACGTCTGGGTTCTTAGGATCGGTCTTACGAGCCTTTTCTATGTTCTTACCGAGGTCCTTAGCATAAGCCACAGGATCAGCATTGTAGTAAGCGCGAGCGATTGCTGAATACACCGATGCATTCTTCTTGTCGAGCTTCACTGCGTCCTTAAACTTCTCTTCAGCAGCCTTAGAATTGCCTGCCTTCAAATCCAAAGCACCGAGTGCTATGATGTTGAATGGATCGTTAGCATCTGCTGCCAAACCCTTGTTGTAGAAATCCTTGGCTGCTGCCACATTGCCATTAGCGGCTTCAATGTGACCAAGATAGCAATAAGCCTGGCTTTTTACAGTTTGTGGGTCATTAAGGTTCTTGTTGAGCAATTCCTTAGCGTTGTCCAACTTGCCAACCTTGAAATACTCAATACCGTCCTTGTAACCTTGTGCATTGCTCATCAATGAGCCACCTAATAAAAGGATTGCAAAAATCTTAAGTTTCATTTCTATCTGTTTATAATAATTATTAATTTTCTTTTTCTCTCTTTCTATTTTGACTTATAATATCTCTCGATGGTTTAATTAATGCTCACCACTCGTGGCTGAATAGCTGCTGGAAGCACACCGGTGTTTTGAATTATCTTCTGACCGATAAATCCGGTGAGGAAGCAATAAAAACCTTGTGCCAAACCTCCCACAGGACCTGTGCATGTCACATAGATGCTGCGATACAATGGATAGCGGGCATCATAGATATACACCTGATATGGCTTATAGCCTATCAACTCATCGTCGCGACGCACCTTAAGCACCTTAAAGCGACTGCTCTCAAAGTCGATTGCGGTGGTGTCGTTTTGATTGAGGCGCTCCACACGTTGCTCCACTGGTTCGCTCTTACCCTTCATGTCGGCAGTAATCCAACTTACGCCCACAATACCGATGGCGTTCTTACGATTCTGAACAAGGTCAAACACAGCCTCGGTAGAACCTTGAGCATACACATTCTTCAAAAATGGTTTGCCATTGAGCAATGAGTCGCTCATATAGCGCTGAATGCTTGAGCCGCTTGCATCAAACACCACAGCGATGCTGTCGCGCTTTAGCTTAGTAGGTGTGATTTCACCCCACTTTGCCACCTTGCCGCTGAATATATCGCGGAGGTCTTGCATACTGAGTTCGTCTATATCATTATCCTTGTTGACAATCAAAGCTATGGCATCCACAGCCAATCGCTGTGTGCGTGCCGGACGGTTCTTCGACTTCAGATAGTCTTTCTGGTTTTGAGTCAACTCATGCGCAGTGACTATCAAGCGTGTCTTCATCTGCAACAACGAGTCGATAGCCGATTGCTCGTCTTGATAGAATGGGATGATGCTTGCTTTAGGATAAGTAAACTCAAACACCTCGATTTCCTGGTTCAGGATATTTTGAAATGATTGGTCGCACACAATAGAAGCCATACCACTGGTAGTAGTGTCCTCCACGCCGGTGGTCTTCGACTTACCGCACGATACCATTACAGTTGCTGCGAGCATGGCAGCAGCCATCGTAAACAAAGTCTTTCTCATAACAACGTCTATTTTTTATGCGTTTAACAATAACATTTTTCTATTCAATTGTTTGCTTAGCGAAAATCAGATCCGAGCATCTATTCCAGCCACATATCTATAGCAACGCCAGATTCCATACACGATAAACAAGCTTCCCAATGAATATCTTGCCCAATTTGGCAACCAGTCAAACATCCCAAGCAGCACGAGTATACCCATGCCCACATAGATGAATATCATAAACAGACCAAACATCACCTTGATGCTCTTTTTAGTGTCTTTTTTGTTTGCTTGTTGCTCCATATTAAATACTAATAATTTTCTCTTTAGCAGCATTAAGTTTTTAGCTCTCTTCTCAATATATCACACGAGCACATACCTATGCAAAATTATTCTTTGTAAAGTTAATCAAAAATGCCGTAACAAAGTGCTTTGCCACATAACTTTTTGCACAATTTTGGTTAAGAAATTCAAAAGGCACTACACAAGGGCTGATTGCACGCAAAAGAAGCGCGAAAAAGCGATCTAAGAAGAATTATAGACACGTTGACAAAACTAGCCCAATCTCCTATACTTTCAACCAGAGTGACACAAGTCAACATCAGCGATCACGGTGCGAAAAAAGGGCCACATCGCATCGATGCAGCCCTTATTGTATAGTTAATTACGATTTATCGCAATTAGTTAGCGTTTTGAAGTTTGAATTGTACTGGAAGAGTGTACCATACGTTCACTGCTTGACCATTCATACGTCCAGGGATGAAGTCTGGGAGAGACTTACATACGCGAACGGCTTCCCTATCGAGGTCGCGGTCAACCGAGCGAGCAACCTTTACTTCACCTACCTTACCAGTCTTGGTAACAACGAATTGCACGATAACCTTACCTTGCACGTTGTTTTCCATTGCAACTGTTGGATAGTTGATGTGATCTTTCAAATACTTCATCAAAGCAGCTTCACCACCAGGGAATGTAGGCATTTGCTCTACAGCCTTAAAGACTTCTTCCTTAACTGGTTCTGGCTTCTTTTCTTCAACGATAACCTCGTTTTTGTGTTCACGAGTGATGTTGCGGTCGTCAGTACCCTTATCGAAGTCTGTTTGACCGAAAGCAGTTTGAGTTTCCTTCAATTCATCCTGAGTCTTGATTTCGTCCTCTGAACGAACTTCCTCATCCTTAGCGATAAGAAGCTCAGTTACCTTAACGGTGTTGAGGATTTCTTCTGGGAGAGCCTCAGGCTTTTGTTCTTCAATTCTTTCTTGAGTTTCTTCTTCTTCCTCCTCTTCTTCAGCAGCAGTGTCAACGAATGCCATTTGCTGTTCAGCGGCGTCCTTGATGCGTTGCTCTTCAATGTAGGCAGAAACCTTCAAATAAGAGAATGCAACAATACCAAGTATGAGAGCGCCAATAAGAGTATAGATGAATGCCTTCAAGTGACGTGGCTTTGAATCCAAACGCAAAACGTAAGCGCCGAAGCTCTTGTTTCGGCCTTCAAATACCAAGTCGCACCATTCTCTTGATGTAAGATCTACATTCTTTGCCATAATTAAATTCCTTCTTGATTTTAATAGTTCAACTAATAAACGATCTTACCAAATTAGTGCTTTAGACGTTTCAACAAATATGGAGTCATCATAGCAGAGTCGGTCGTATTGATACGGTCAATCTGATAACGGCTGATATTGTTGATTTGCATTTCATCGAGAGCAGTAACAAGGCTGGTGTAGCTTGCGTTAGGAGTAGCCTTGATGATTACAACTGGACGAGTAAGAGTAGAGTCGTTACGGATTTCCTTAGCCTTAGCTTGATAAGCCGAGTCAGAAAGTTCCTTATTCTTCCATCTTGCCTTGAGTTCGTTGATCTTCTCAAGCACTTGTTTGTTTCTCTCTTGGAATACGGCACGGATACCTTGAGCCTTACCATTTTCGTTTGGCAAGAAAGCAATTTCCTTCATATTACTTTCTACCACACCTGCGTTTTCAGAAACTTCTGGCATACCTTCGTAATAATAAACGAAATTCTTTACAGGCACTCCGTCCTTATCTAATTCACTGTCAAGAATCACTGTAATAGCCTCTGATTGCTTTACCTTGTTTTGATCTTGCTTCTCAACCTTTTCGTTAGAAGGCAAACTGATTTGAAGAGTTTGCGACTTGATCATTGTGGTACATAGCATGAAGAATGTAATCAAAAGCATGTTCATATCCACCATAGGGGTGAAATCGACGCGTACGTCTTTTTTCTCCGAATATGTCTTTCCTTTTGCCATGATTATTCTCCTTCAGTTTTTAGAGCTGTTAACAATGTAAACTTATTCATCTTCAAAGTCTGAAGATTATCCATAACCACTTGAACAATAGAGTATGGAGTATTACCGTCAGCCTTGATGGCGATACCTTTACCCTGTTTGATGGCTGTTTGCAAGTTACCGTTTGAAGTATTGTATGCAGCCTTCATCCACATTTGGAATTCATTTGGTTTGCTGGCGTCTTCGTTCATGTCGATTGGAATACCGCAGTTTGGATTCTTCGCTGGGTCAACAGCCTCATCTCTTTGGTCTGGAGTCATGCTCAACCATTGAGAAAGGTTCTTGAGTGGCAAGCCAAACATATAAGTGCTACCGAACACTTGGCATTGAGCTTGTGTAAGTTCAATCTTTGAGTTTGGATTTGACTTATTGTATTCTGATACTACATTCTTCAACAATTCAACGCGCACCTTGTCGCTTGATTGAGTTGAGTCTTTATCACCCGCAAGCGACAAGAACACACGACCCTTAGTATCGACAAGCACTGTAATCAAGTTTTGTTCTGGCACCTTCTCTTCTGATACTGATGCTGGAGTGATTACGGTGATTGGTTCTTTTTGAAGGAATGTAGAAGTCAACATGAAGAAGGTAAGCAAGAGCACAGTAACGTCACTCATCGCAGTCATATCGATGAATGGTTTCTTTTTCTCTGTCTTAACTTTCATAGTTTGTTTTTACTTTTTTGTTTTGTTTCTCAATTAATATTCCTTCAATGCAATTATGCCTTTGCTTCAAATACAGCGATGATGGCAGCACCTGCTTCGTTCATCTTGTAGGTGATGTCGTTGATCTTAGTATCGTAGTAGTTGTAAGCGATAACTGCGAGAGCACCAGTTGCGATACCAGAAGCGGTATTTACAAGGGCCTCAGAAATACCTTGAGAAAGTGCTGATGAGTCAGGAGCACCTGAGTTACCAAGAGCAGAGAATGACTTGATCATACCAAGCACAGTACCGAACAGACCCATAAGAGTACCGAGAGTAGTGTTGGTGAAAATGATTGGCATATTTTGTTGCAATGTTGGCATTTCGAAGTTGATACCTTCGTCCAAAGCGTTGCGGATTGCCAATGCACGGTCTTCCTTCTTAAGTGCAGTTTCTGTAAGCATTTCTTCGTACTTGTTAACAGCGCAGAGAACAGCGTTACCGATTGCACCACCTTGCTTTGCACATACGTTCTTAGCGTCTTCTACCTTGCCAGTTTCGAGAGCCTTCTTAAGTTCTGCAACGAACTTGTCAGTGCTCTTAGCACCTGTAGCCTTAGAAAGAGCGATGAAGCGTTCTACTGAAAGAACAACAACCAAGAACAAGAGACCCCAAATGATTGGCACCACGAAACCACCTTCGTGTACTGTACCGAGCAAGTTTACTGGGTGACCGTTTTCAAAGTTAGAGTCAGCACCAAGTACGAATACATACATACATACTGATGCGATGAAACAAAGGATAATTACCAAAAATGCGTTAATACCACCTTTTTTCTTAGCAGTGGCCTTAGCTGGTTTGTTAGGCTTTTGAACTTCCATAATTAAATAATTGTTAGTTTTTTGATGATTTAAATTATTAATAGTGTTAATAGTTTTCTCTTATAACGCTGAGGCATATATTTTTATTTTACCACACCGTGAGCATTTTATATCATCAGAGTGATTATCTCTTTCATGATATCGCCAGGCAGGTCCTCATTTTTCTTCAGCCTTTGCACACCGACGCAATAATACACCATTGTATATCAATCAGTTCGCCTCGAAACACTTTTCAACAGGTCCCTAAGTATCGCTTTCACACCGATATGCAAGTGCAAATATATTATAAATATTTCAATATCACAAAGCGGTTTCGTGGTTTTTTTTCGGTATTTAATTGCAATTTAACATCTCTGCAACATTCCCTCAACACATTCTCGCGCCACCTTATTGTGAAATATTCATTTTTTCGCCACCGCCATTAAAGCCGCCATATATTATATATAATGTGAAATTAGCCAAGGGTATTTTCAAGTCTTAATTATTTTTAATAACTTTGTGTTCCGAATGAAATGTATAATCATAATTCAATCGAATGACAACCATAAAGTTAAAAAAAGGTTATAACCTTATGCTTAAAGGGGCTATCGAGGATTACGCCATCTCAGGCACTATCAAATCGCAAAATTACGCGATTGTGCCGGATGATTTTTCTGGCATCGTCCCTCGACTTGAGAAAAAAGAAGGCGAAACAGTAAATGCTGGCGAAGCCATCTATCACGACAAGTCGCAAGAATCAATCAAAGTCTGTTCACCAGTAAGCGGCACTATCAAGGAAATCCGCCGTGGCGAGCGCCGCAAAATCGAGGCTATCATCATAGAGAGCGACGGCAAACAGACAAGTAACCAAATTCCAGTAACCGACGTCAAATCGGCTCTGTTGCAATCTGGTCTATGGGCAATGTTGCGCCAACGCCCTTACGACATCGTACCAAGCCCCGAAGTGGCGCCCCGCGACATCTTCGTCACATGTTTTGATTCAGCACCGCTCGCTGCCCCATTTAGCATCTTCACAGAAGGCAATCTGGAGCACATCAAGCGCGGCGTGGCAGCACTGAAGAGCCTCACACAAGGCAACGTCTATCTCGGTTGCTCACCCGACAACGTGATTGAATCAGACAACACTGTGGTGTTTGATGGTCCTCACCCTGCTGGCAATGCCGGCATACAGGCTGCCAACATCAAGCCTGTCAACAAGGGTGAAGTGATTTGGACTACCGACATCGTCACCGTGATAAAGATTGGCAAACTGCTTGCCACTGGCATGGTAGACTATAGCACATTGGTGGCTATCACCGGCGAGAAAGCCAACAAGCCACAAATAGTGAAGGCTATCGAAGGTGCTCCTATCCGCGACATCATCAGCGGCATCGTCACCGACGAACAGAACACCCGCATAATCTCAGGCAACGTTCTCACCGGCACACACGTGAGCATCGACGAATATCTTCGCCGTCCTTACCGCCAGATCACTGCGATCCCTGACATCAACCACCCTGACGAATTTATGGGCTGGGCGTCTGTTAGTCCTAACAAATTCAGCATCTATCACAGCTTCACCAGTTGGCTCTTCGGTGGCAAACGAGCAAAATCGTTTGACTCGAAAATCAACGGCGGCGAACGTGCCATCGTGATGGCTGGCGAATACGACCGCATGATTCCTATGGACATCTACGCTGAATTCCTTATCAAGGCCATAATCACATTCGACATCGAGAAGATGGAGCAACTCGGCATCTACGAGGTTGCGCCTGAGGATTTCGCACTCGCTGAGTATGCCGATACCTCAAAACTCGAATTGCAACGCATCGTGCGCAACGGCCTCAACCGCCTATACGCCGAAATGTGCTAACCCAAACATAGTAATAACTCAAAAAAAGATAATAAAGTGAAAGCTTTAAAAAAATTCATGGATAACATCAAGCCGAATTTCCAACCTGGCGGCAAATACGCCAAGTTGCAATCGGTGTATGATGGTTTTGAATCCTTCCTGTTCACCCCAAATTCCACTTCGGGCAAAACAGGAGTGCAGATTCACGACAGCATCGATCTCAAGCGCACCATGATAGTTGTGGTGGTTGCCCTACTCCCAGCCATGCTATTCGGCATGTATAACGTGGGCTACCAACACTATCTCGCAATCGGTCAGAGCGCAACATTCTTCCAAACATTCCTATTCGGTCTTGCCGCAGTGCTTCCAAGCATCGTGGTATCATACGTGGTGGGTCTGGGCATCGAATTTGTGGGTGCTCAAATCCGCGGACACGAAATTAACGAGGGCTTTCTGGTGTCAGGACTGCTCATTCCGCTCATCTGCCCTATCAACACTCCTCTGTGGATGATTGCCGTGGCTACAGCATTCGCTGTGATATTTGCCAAGGAAGTGTTTGGCGGCACAGGCATGAACATCTTCAACGTGGCCCTCATCACCCGCGCCGTGCTATTCTTTGGCTACCCATCTAAGATGTCGGGCGATGCCGCATTCGTAGCTACCGACTCGGTATTCGGTATGGGCGCAGGCACACCCGTTGACTCTTACACTGGCGCTACTCCTCTCGGACAAGCCGCTATCAACACTGCCGACACTATGCAACTCACCAACATCGTTGGCGACCCAATCTCTACATGGGACGCATTCCTCGGTTTGATTCCTGGCTCTGTGGGCGAGACTTCCACATTATTTATATTAGTGGGTGCAGCCATCCTGCTCTTCACCGGCATCGCTTCATGGCGCATTATGCTCTCGGTGTTTGCAGGCGGATTGTGCATGGGATTCATTGCCCACACATTTGCATCACCTCTATTCCCAACATCAATGATTGGCCCTATCGACCAACTCTGCTACGGCGGTTTCGCTTTTGCAGCCGTGTTTATGGCTACCGACCCTGTCACCGGAGCACGCACCGATGTGGGTAAATTTATCTACGGATTCTTGATTGGCGTTTTTGCAATCCTCATTCGCATCTACAACGGCGGTTTCCCAGAAGGTGCCATGCTAGCAGTGTTGCTGATGAACGCATTTGCTCCACTCATCGACCACTGCGTGGTGAGCGCAAACATCAAACGTCGTCTCAACCGCTCTAAAGCCTAACAAAGAGGAACAATTATGAACAAACAAAGCAACACTTACACCATACTTTATTCAGCCATAATGGTTATTGTGGTTGGTGCAGCATTGGCTCTCGTGTATGGCGCATTGAAGCCAAAGCAAGAAGAAAACATCAAAATCGACAAGATGAAGCAAATGCTCACCGCAGTGCGCATCGTCACCGATAGCGATGACCAAGTGATCGACACATATAATAAATATATACCCGAAGCTTTCGTTATCAACGAAGGCGGCGAAGTGATAAGCAACGACAAGGACGAAGCCTTCAACATCGACATGGCTAAGGAGATGAAGAAAGCCTCTGCCGAACGCAACTTGCCAGTATACAAGTTTGTGGGCGACGACGAAAAAGTGCGCTATATCATTCCTCTCTCGGGTGCTGGCCTCTGGGGTGCTATCTGGGGATATGTTTCAGTGGAAGACAATGGCAGCACCATCTATGGCGCATATTTCTCACACGCCAGCGAAACCCCTGGCCTCGGTGCAGAAATCGAAAAGTCGGAGTTCCAACAACAATTCCAAAACAAGGAGTTGTATAAGCAAGGTGAATTTAAGCCTGTAGAAGTGATGAAAGCCGGACAAAAGCCAACCAATGGCGCCGACTATGTCGACGCTATCTCTGGCGGCACCATCACCAGCAAGGGTGTGCAATCGATGCTTAGTGACTGCCTCACCAACTACAGCACCTTCTTGAAAAACTTGTCGAACGAAAATTCAAAGGAGTGACAACTATGGCAACAAAAATCAAAGAAGTATTCTTCAACCCATTCTCTAAAAACAATCCTGTGATTGTGCAAGTGCTCGGCATCTGCTCTGTGCTTGCCGTGACAGCGAAACTCGAACCTGCATTAGTGATGGGTATATCAGTAACCGCAGTTTTGGCATTCTCTAATGTCATCATCTCACTGATTCGCAACACCATACCTAACAACATCCGCATCATCGTGCAATTGGTGGTAGTGGCAGCATTGGTTATCATCGTAGACCAAGTGCTCAAGGCCTACAACTATCAGGTGAGCAAGCAACTATCGGTGTTCATCAGCCTTATCATCACCAACTGTATCCTTATGGGACGCCTTGAGGCATTTGCTCTCGGCAACAAGCCTTGGCCATCATTCCTCGACGGCGTGGGCAACGGCATCGGCTATGCCATCATCTTGGTGATTGTGGGTTTCTTCCGCGAATTGCTCGGCTCTGGCACTCTATTCGGTGTGCAAGTGGTGCCTCAAGCACTCTACGACCTCGGATACATGAACAACGGATTGATGATTTTGCCTCCTATGGCTCTCATCACCGTGGCTTGCATCATCTGGGTACACCGCTCTCGCAACAAAGACCTACAAGAAAAGTAACCCCAATAACTTTTTAAACATCAACAAATGGAAAATCTGAATCTATTTATTCGTTCGATTTTTATCGACAATATGATATTCGCCTACTTCTTGGGTATGTGCTCCTTCTTGGCAGTATCCAAGAACGTGAAAACGGCGTTCGGACTGGGTATTGCAGTTACTTTTATGCTTGTAGTGACCCTTCCTATCAACTATCTGCTCGACACTTATGTGTTGCAACCAGGAGCATTGAGCTGGCTCGGCAGCGAATTTGCCGACGTCGACCTCAGTTTCCTCGGACTAATCATGTTCATCGCCGTGATTGCCTCAATGACGCAATTGGTGGAAATGGCTGTTGAGAAATTTTCGCCATCGCTCTACGCTTCATTGGGTATATTCTTGCCTCTTATCGCCGTGAACTGTGCCATCCTCGGTGCTTCGCTCTTTATGCAACAACGCGACCTCGGTTCGGTTTGGACATCAATGGTATATGGCGCAGGCTCTGGTATCGGCTGGCTTCTCGCCATCGTGGGCATCGCTGCCATCCGCGAGAAAATACAGTATTCCAACGTTCCTGCTCCACTCAAGGGCATTGGCATCACATTTATCATCACCGGACTTATGGGTATCGCATTCATGAGCTTCCTTGGCATTAAAATATAATTAAGCGCGCTATGACATTATTAGTAATAAACAATCTCACCGTAGCATTGAGCGCAATCGTATTCTTGATTGTGACTCTCATCTTAGTGATTGTGCTACTTGTTGCCAAGCACTACCTTGTGGCTTCTGGCAAGGTGAAACTCACCATCAACGATAAAAAAGAAATCGAGGCCGAATCGGGCAACACTTTGCTTTCCACCCTCCAAGCCAATGGCGTATTCTTATCGTCGGCTTGTGGCGGTAAGGGCAGCTGCGGACAATGCAAATGCCGCGTTATAGAGGGCGGTGGCAACATCCTCCCTACCGAAGCCGTACACTTCAGCCGCAAAGAGCAAGCCGACCACTGGCGTCTGGGTTGCCAAGTGAAGGTGAAGGAAGACCTGAAGATTCAAGTGCCAGACTCTGTGCTTGAAGTCAAGGAATATGAATGCACCGTGGTATCAAACAACAACGTGGCTTCGTTTATCAAGGAATTTATCGTGGCTTTGCCTGAAGGCGAACACATGAACTTCATTCCTGGCAGCTACGCTCAGATTAAGATACCTACATTCGACATCGACTACGACAAGGACATCGATAAAGCATCGCTTGGCGAATATTTGCCAGCATGGGAAAAGTTCGGCTTGTTCTCACTCAAGTGCAAAAACACCGAACCTACCATTCGAGCTTACTCAATGGCTAACTATCCTGCCGAAGGCGATAGATTTATGCTCACCGTGCGCATTGCCACACCTCCATTCAAGCCAAAGCCACAAGTGGGCTTCCAAGATGTGATGCCTGGTATCGCCTCGTCTTACATCTTCACACTCAAACCTGGCGACAAGGTGATTATGAGCGGTCCTTACGGCGACTTCCACCCAATCTTCGACTCTAAGCGCGAAATGATTTGGGTAGGTGGCGGTGCCGGTATGGCTCCATTGCGTGCTCAGATCATGCACATGACCAAGACTCTGCACACTCGCGACCGCAAAATGCACTACTTCTATGGTGCCCGTGCGCTCAATGAAGTATTCTATCTCAACGACTTCCTTGAAATCGAAAAGGAATATCCTAACTTTAAGTTCCACTTGGCGCTCGACCGTCCTGACCCAGCAGCCGATGCTGCAGGCGTGGAATACACTCCAGGATTTGTTCACCAAGTGATGTATGAGACTTACCTCAAAAATCACGAGGCTCCTGAAGACATCGAATACTACATGTGCGGACCTGGTCCAATGAGCAACGCTGTCAACCAAATGCTCGACAGCCTTGGCGTGGACCCATCAAGCATCCACTACGACAACTTCGGAGGATAACACCTCTCGCAATACATTCCCAAAGGGGCTATACCGATTCTGGCATAGTCCCTTTGCTTTCCCATTTCATCTGGACAAAGAAGCTACGCGGTAAAATCATCTGCCAAAAATTTTGATTAACGAGAAAAAATAATTTATTTTGTCATAAAGAAACTAACGAAATAAGACCATGAATGAAAAGAAATTTGTGATAGCAATAGGACGCCAATTCGGAAGTGGCGGACGTGAAATAGGCCATTTAGTGGCCAAAAAATTAGGCATCGACTACTACGACAAAGAATTGCTCACCGAAGCGGCCAAATCGAGCGGCATGAATTGCGACTTCTTTGAGGCTGCCGACGAACGCTCACCAAAATTTTTCTCAAACCTGATTGCATTCAGCGCCGGATATCACGGTGGTTCATATCTGGTGGGTAGCACCCCTATCTCAAGCGACAACATCTATCGCAAACAGAGCGAAGTGATTCTCGCCCTCGCCAAACGCAGCAATTGCGTAATCATGGGCCGCACTGCCGACTACATCTTGCGCGATGAGCCTAACACAATCAGCGTATTCATCCACGCAAGCATGGAGCAACGCCTTGAGCGAATAATGAAGCGCGACCACTGCAAATCGCTCGAGGAAGCACGCGTATTGGCCGAGAAGAAAAACAAGCTGCGTGCCGAATACTACAACTTCTACACCGAGAAGCGCTGGGG
>CAJLWM010000005.1 GCA_905210415.1 uncultured Prevotellaceae bacterium | reverse complement strand
CGTCCGTAAGGAGTTGTGGCTGTCTTTTGTCCAAGAAGAGTGGTAGGAGCCATTTGTCCACCGGTCATACCATAGATGGCATTGTTGATGAAGATGATGGCGATGTTTTCGGCGCGGTTGCAAGCGTGTATTGATTCGCAAGTACCGATTGCAGAGAAGTCGCCGTCGCCTTGGTAGGTAAATACCAATTTGTCGGGTTGCAGACGCTTGATGGCAGTAGCAACGGCAGGAGCACGTCCGTGAGCGGCTTCCACCATATCCACGTCAAGATAGTTGTAGGCAAATACGGCGCATCCCACAGGAGCAACGCCGATAGTATATTCTTCTGCGCCCATTTCTTCAATCACTTCACACACGATTTTGTGCACAGTGCTGTGTCCGCAGCCTGGGCAATAGTGCATAGTGGTGTCTTTGAGAAGGGTTGGACGTTTGTAAACGAGGTTCTCAGGTTTAATAATTTCGTTGATATCCATAGCGCATCCTCCTTATTTTACAAGTTTTTCTTTAAATGCGTTGAGCACTTCTTCTGGGCTTGGAACGATACCGCCAAAGCGACCGAAATGCTCTACTGGTAGATTGCATTCCACGGCAAGTTTCACATCTTCTATCATTTGTCCGGCAGAAAGTTCCACTACCAAGATACCCTTTACGCGTTGAGCGAGCTCTTTGATTTCTTTGTAAGGGAAAGGCCAGAGAGTGATAGGACGGATAAGACCTACCTTATAGCCTTGTTCGGCAGCCAATTCCTTGGCTTTAAGGCTCACGCGAGCACTTGAGCCGAATGCCACAAACAGATAGTCGGCATCTTCGCAGTCGATGGCTTCATAGCGCACCTCGTTGGCTTCGATTTCGGCATAAGTGCGTTGGAAGCGTTTGTTGTTTTCTTCCATCACTAATGAGTCGAGCTCGAGCGAAGTGATGATGTTTTGTTTGCGGTGACCTTTTCGGCCGTTGAGAGCCCAAGGGCATTGTTCACGAATTTCTTCTTCGGTGCGGCGAGGACGTTGTTCGGGTATAACAACCTTTTCCATCATTTGTCCTATAACGCCGTCGGCAAGAAGCATTGCCGGGGTTCGATATTTAAATGCCAGATCCCAACCAAGCCATACGAAGTCGGCCATTTCTTGCACACTCCATGGAGCGAGCACGATGCAATGATAGTCGCCGTGTCCGCCGCCTTTGGTGGCTTGGAAATAGTCGGATTGAGAAGGTTGGATGGTGCCGAGTCCAGGACCGCCACGCATCACGTTCACTAACAAAGCAGGCAATTCAGATGCAGCAAGGTAAGAAACGCCTTCTTGCATAAGGCTCATGCCAGGGCTTGATGATGATGTAAACACTGCTTTGCCACAAGCTGCGCCGCCATATACCATATTGATAGCGGCCAATTCGCTTTCGGCTTGAAGCACTACCATGCCGGTGGTTTCCCATGGCATTTCGGCTTCTAAGGTCTCGAGTACTTCAGATTGAGGCGTGATAGGGTAGCCAAAATATCCGTCGCATCCATAGCGGATGGCAGAGATGGCCAACGCTTCGTTGCCTTTCATCAATTTTACGTTTTTGTCCATAGATTTAGTATTTCTCCGTAATGATGTTTTCGTAGTTAGTGATAGATTAGTCGAGTTTCACGCGATATACTTCGATGCAAGAGTCGGGGCACACAGTGGCGCAGCTGGTGCAGCCGGTGCACGCCTCGGGATTTGCCATAAAGGCATAGTGATAACCTTTGTCGTTAACTTCTACTTTTTGAAGAGCAACCACTTTGAAAGGGCATGCTTCAACGCAGATGCCACAGCCTTTGCAGCGTTCTTCATCTACCTTAATTGCTCCTTGTATTTTAGCCATAAGTCTGAGTTATATTGATGAGTTATTAATATTCACAAATGTAGTAAAAAAATATTGTAGTTTAGATATTTTTTTAATATGATTAACCTTTGGCACATTCTTTAGTGTTTTGTGCTGTTTGTGCTTCATGGAATGTGGCTCAGAGGCTATTCAAACACGTAATTCAGGAAATCGATTATCGGTTTGGCGTGGCGCATGTCGTCGGCCACGCGCTTCACCCAATCGCCTGAAGTAAAGTAGTTGTCGGGACGAGGATATCCCCAGGTGAAATCCTTAGCCTTAATCATGTCTGCCATGGGGTGGTTTACGTCGAATCCCGCAGGCATTCGCTTCAGTGTTTGAAATGGTTCGAACTGGTATCGCGATGCAAAATCGGGGGCGTTGAGCAGTTGGCTCAGCTCTTGATGCTCGGCATCGATAAGCGAGCGCACCGATCGTAGCAATTCGGGAGTAGGGCACCACATGCCGAAGTACAATCCGGCTTTGCCATGCTGTAGGTGCAGGTAGTATGCCGCTTTGGAGGTTTTGCGACCTTTGGCGCCGATGACTGCGCTGAAATATGTTTTGTAGGGAGTCTTGTCGGCCGAGAAGCGTATGTCGCGGTATATCCTATAGGCACAGTCTTTGGCTTGTACACCGCGCAGCGATGGGTCGTAATCGCTCATCTGTGCTATCAGGCTTTGTAGGTCGTTGAGCCAAGTGTCGCGCAAGTAGTCGTATTGCTGCTTGTGGGCAGCAAACCATTCGCGATTGTTGTTGTGCTGTAGCTCTTTCAGGAAGGCAAACACCTCGCCGAGGGTGTTGATATGGTTAGACATGTTGGTTAGGCTAAAAGCAAAAAAGAGTCATCCCTCGTGTGTTTGGAGGAATAACTCTCTATGCCATTCTGAATATGGTTTTAGTTGAGGGAATTAATTATTCACCTTCAGAGATTGCTTCGCTTGGGCAAACAGATGCGCATGAACCGCAGCTGAGGCAAGTATCAGCATCAATTACATAAGAAGCATCACCTTCAGAGATTGCTTCAACTGGGCAAGCACCTGCACAAGTGCCGCATGATACACATAAATCAGGATTAATTACGTATGCCATAATTGTTTGATGTTATTAAGTTATGTTTGTTATTATATTTGTTGTTGCAAATGTAGTAATATTATTTGAATTGCAACAAACAAAGGAGTAAATTTTTATTGTTTCCTCTCTTGTGGTAAATATAAAAAATATTGGGTAAGTGGACTGGAATGCCGATTTGTGGTAGTAACTTTGTGGTGAAATAACTACATTGATTGATGGCTACAGAACAATATATCAAGCCTTCGGTGGCAAAACACTTCGTGGAGCAGCGTCAACTGCTGCAGATGGAATATGAGCACGAGCGTGAGGAGTATAAGCGCATCAGCGAGCAGTGGGGCGTGGAGCGCACTGTGCAGCGGGGCTTGTGCTGGTTTCCCTTGCGCGTGGGCAGGAATCACTATAATTCGCTCAACCAACTGGTGGTGGATGTCTACCGACCAGAGGCGCAGAGCGAGAACGAGCATCAATTTGAATATGGCAGGCAGGTGCGATTTTTCACTGCCGACGATGCCATGCGTGTGAGTTATAGGTCATACACCGGCACGGTGCAATATGTTGAGGGTAATCGCATGTCGATAGCTGTGCCGAGTGTGCAGTGCATTACCGACATGGAAAACTCCTATGGCGAATTGGGCGTGCAGCTCTCGCTCGACGAAACCACCTACCGCACCATGTCTGAGGCTCTCAACGATGTGGCACAAGCTCGCAGTGGGCGTGTGGCGGAGTTGCGCGACGTGATATGCGGCCTCGTTGAGCCATCGTTTCGTGAGATTTATCCTGTGCGCTTCCCTTGGCTCAATCGCAGCCAAGAGGTGGCGGTGAACAATATGTTGTGCAGCCGCGATGTGATGATTGTGCATGGACCTCCGGGGACGGGCAAAACCACCACGCTTGTGGAGGCAATTGTGGAGACTCTCAATCGTGAGCCACAGGTGCTTGTGTGCGCCCAATCAAATATGGCTGTAGACTGGATTAGCCAGAAACTAGTGGAGCGGGGCGTGAATGTGCTACGTATAGGTAATCCCACTCGAGTCAACGATAAGATGCTGGGCTATTGCTATGAGCGCCAATATGAGGGCCATCCCGACTATCCGGAGCTATGGAGCATGCGCAAGACAATGAGGCAATTGCTCTCGCTCGACCGGAAGCATAGCCGCAGTGATGCCGTGAATAGTCGAATCAACCGCTTGCGCAAGCGCGCCGAGGAGTTGGAGGTGAAAATCAATATGGAATTGTTTGACAATGCCCGTGTGGTGGCTTCAACGCTTGTGGGTAGTAATAGCAATTTGCTCACCGGACGGCATTTCTCCACATTATTTGTAGATGAGGCGGGGCAAGCGCTTGAGGCTGCCACGTGGATAGCCATTCGCAAGGCCCAGAGAGTGGTGCTTGCTGGCGACCACCTGCAGTTGCCTCCTACAATAAAGTGCTTTGATGCAGAACGTAGCGGACTGAGCCGCACGATGATGGAAATGGTGGTGGATCGTTGGCCTCAGTGCGTGACGTTGCTCAACACGCAGTATCGCATGAATAGCTTGATAATGCAATTTCCAAGCGATTGGTTTTACGGAGGCGGACTGCGGGCTGCCCAAGAGGTAGAGGCTCGTGGCATACTCGATTTTGATACGCCTATGGAGTGGATTGATACCTCGGAGCTGGGTTTCACCGAACAGGTGAAAGGTGCAGGCTGCAGTAAGGTGAACGTGCAGGAAGCCGAGCACTTTGTTGCAGAATTAGAAAAGTATGCGCTACGCATAGGCGTGGAGCGCATACTTGATGAACGTATTGACTTCGGACTGATTTCGCCATACAAAGCACAGGTGCAATATATGCGCCGATTGGTGAAGAGTAGGGCGTCGCTTCGCCCTTTGCGCGGACTGCTCACAATCGATACAATCGACGGTTTCCAAGGTCAGGAGCGCGATGTGGTGTTTATCAGCCTTGTGCGCAGCAACGACGATGGCAAGATTGGCTTCTTGAGCGATTTGCGACGTATGAATGTGGCAATCACTCGTGCCCGCATGAAGGTGGTGGTGATTGGTAATGCCGCCACGCTCTCGCGCCACGCTTTCTATCGCAAGTTGCACGCCTACATCACTGCGCTGAAGGATTGAATTCTACAGCAGGTGCCCTGAGAGATCAGAACGAAAGTCGCATGCCGGCGCTGAGTGTGCGTGCTGCGCCCCAATAGCCGCGGAAGGTGTCGATGTCGTGCGACGCGCCATCGGTGCCGCGCTCTATGTATTTTGCATCAAATAGGTTGCGTGCAGTGGCAAATATGTTGATGCGTAATCCTTTAGAAATAGTTGCTTTCCAGCCCACAGTGGCGTCGAAAAGGCTGCATGATGGAAACTCGTAGGAGTCGGCCTTGTCGTTTTCGTTGGTACGGCTTGCCGGCTCGAAGTCGGCATACATGTGCGCGTTATATTGCCAACCGATGTTGGCATAAATGCCTTTAGGCAGTTTGGCATCAATCTGAGCGCCCAATTGAGTCTGTGGCGCATCGCCCACATGAAGTCCGTCGCAAGAGATTTTTGTCTCCTTCAGAGTTTCGCCCGAATAGTGGTCGTAGGTGATGGCCCTACCCGAATTTTTCCACTTCCATGAGCCCATCATTGCATAAGCCGAAGCCTTAAGCCAATGAGTGAGATACTGGTAGGCCGAGAACTCTACGCCCATGTGCAAGGCGTTTAGCCCTTTCACTTGATATTTCTCGGCAGCAGCGTTGGCTTGCTTGGCTGCGCTTACGGTGAGGGTCTTGTTGCGCCACGAGGCAACGTAGCCCGATAGTTCCATCCCGCCGTTTTTCCACTTGGGTCGCCAGCCGATTTCGGTGACAATGTTGGTTTCGTTGGTGATGTCGTTGGTGATGCTGAGGTCGCTCGAAGCGAGGAATACTCCAGCATAGGGCAGGCGAGAATTGTAGCCGGCATTGATGTAAAGAGCGTTGTTACGGTTGGCATTCCAAAGGACACCGCCCTTGATGCTTGCGCCCCATCCGTGTGCCCACTTCGACGTTTCGCCCGTGGCATTGTTGCGCCGGCGGTAGTTGCCATTGAAAACAGAGATGCCCAGGTTGGCGTTCACCTTATCGGTGGTGTAACGTCCCTGCACGAATGCCGATGCGTGATGAGTGGTGCGGCCGTAGCGCGAACCCACATAGTCGCCCACGGTGAGGCTTGCGTTGGTTGATGGGTCGGTGAATGTGGTTCCGCCGAGCATATCGAGCAACTTCATCTTCGACCATGTGGCATAATACTGATATTGAAGACCTGCGCTTGCTGTCCAGACGTCGGTGAGCCGATAGTCGGCAGATGAGATAGCGCCAAACTGTGTGTGACCTGAAAGGTAGTCGATCATCACATTTTTCGACACGCCATCTGCTTGATTCTCTGCCACGATGGCATTGAAATCGATGTGTCCATCTGCGGTTTGGTGCTGAATGATGGTTGGAACGCCCAATTTGTAGTTGTTGTATGTTGAACTGCCGCCGCCGTCGGCGATGGCAAGATAAATGGAATTTTTCATCTTGAGGCGCTCGCTATTCATCAGGTGCTGGAGAGTGAAGTATGGCTTGATGTAGTGATTGTGCCCGATGCTGTATTTCTTGCCATTGTAGTAGCCCCAGTTTTTTGAGTAATCGCGGCCGTAGCGGTCAACTTCCTCCTTAGAGAGCTCGGTGTTGCGTTGGTCGTGCTTCTCTGGCGAACCGAGGGCGGTGAACACCAGTGTGTTGGTGTCGTTTATTGTCTTGCTCACAGAGATCAGATATGAAAAAGTCTTCACATCGGAGCATTCCACATAACTTCCGCCACCGACGTATGAAAGGTTGGCATTTACGCTCCAGCCGTTGCCAATCAGTCCTGAAGAAAAGCCAATGGATGCCTTTTTGGTTCCCCACTGAGTGGTGGAAAGTGTTACGTCGGCGTGTGGTGTGTAGCCGGCATTCTTTGTGACGATGTTCACCATGCCACCCATAGCACAGTCGGCGAGCATCGACGCCCCGAGTCCTTTTTGCACTTGAACGGAGTAGGTGGCATCGGCAAGTCCCATCCAATTGCTCCAATACATCGATCCGGAGGTGAGCCCCTGGATAGGTATTCCATTGAGCATAATAGAGATATTGTCCTGCTTGAAGCCTCGCATATTGAGAGTGGCATCGCCATAGCTGCCTGTGGATGCTGTGGCATATACGCCGGGGATGCCCTGAAACATCTCGAGATAGTTTGGGGCAGACTGATGACGGATAATGTCGGTAGGCTTGATGGTGGTGAGATTGAGAGGTGTATGGTTGGCATTGGCAAAATGCGCTTGCACAGTCACCTCTTGGAGATTGATGGCAGAATCGATGGTGACCGACTCTGTTTCTGGGTAGTTTGTGTTGCTCGCAACCCCATTTGCTTCAATGCTATTTGTGGCATTCAAAGCAAAAGGAAGAATTGTGATACCCAATGCAACAATTTGAAATTTTTTCATTGTGATAGAAAACATTAAATTGTTAATAAATAGGGCATAACAATTCAAGGCTTTCGTTTCAAATGAAAAGTCATGGTATTGGCAAGGTTTCAAAGGATTATAAATTGCAAATATGGCGCCGTAGAAGCATTAGAAGGGAATGCCTTATAAATGCTATATGCGCTGATGTGATTGCATACACCAATGAAAGCAGTGCTCACACGCTTTTCGATTCAAACATTCTTCTTTCATCCAGACTTTAACTGTCGGTACCGTAGTTGCAACGGTTCATGCCCATACTTAGGCTCGCGGACTTTACCGCCGATCGGGAGTTTCACCCAGCCCTGAAGAGTTTGCAGTTGCAAAAGTAATGATTTTATTCTGTATGGCAAAAAAACTGCTTCGTTCTTCCCCGATAATGGCGGGTGGTGATGGGGTTGCGGCGAAAAACGTTGTGGTAGTGATTGGGCACGTTAAAAAGAATTGCTATATTCGCAGAAGAAATGATAATGAATTAAAATGGAAGATTGGAGAGAAAAACTGGGCGCTGCATTTGGCGCCGAATTGGAGCAACTCAGCACGGAGCAGGCGTCGCAGGACGATGCACAGGCTGATTGCCGCGGATCGCTGTTCGAGCAGCAAGGCAAGCAAATGGTGAATATCATGCTTGATAAGCGTAACCGCAAGGGGAAGAAGGTGACGCTTGTCACTGACTTGCTGTGTGACGACGATACCCTTCAAGACCTTGCCAGAGAGCTGAAGAGCTTCTGTGGCGTGGGTGGCTCGGCTCGTTGTGGCGAGATTTTGTTGCAAGGCGACCTTCGTGACAAGGTGCTCGACTTTCTGAAAAAGAAAGGCTTGAAAGCAAGAATAATATAATTTGGAAAAAATAAATGAGTATGAATGAAAATGTGAAAAAACCGTTGCAGGTGATTAAGGCCTCGGCGGGATCGGGAAAGACCTATGAGTTGACGCTTGAGTATATCAAGCTTTTGCTCGGTGAGAAAAATGTGGAAACGGGCGAGTTTTATCTGAAACCTCGCACCGAATATCATCAGCACATCCTGGCGGTGACGTTTACCAACAAAGCCACCGATGAGATGAAGGGCAGAATCGTGAAGGAACTTTCTCGCCTAAGCAAGGGTGAGAGCGAGATAAAAGACAAACTGGTGGCCCTGCTCCATACGAGCGAGGAGAAACTGAAAGAGGCTGCGCAGACGGCGTTGGAGGAGATATTGTTTAACTACACCACCTTCAATGTCAGCACTATCGACTCGTTTTTCCAGACCATCATGCGTACGTTTGCTTACGAACTCGACCAAGATTATGACTACGCTGTAGAACTCGACAACAACTATTCGGTGACAGTGGCTATTCAAAACATGCTGCGTGATGCCGGTGGCAAGGGCACGGGTAATGTGCTTGTGCAGAAGTGGCTGAGCGATTACATGCGGCACCTACTTGAATCAGAAGCGGCGTGGAACATATTCTCTGGAAACATCTTTGAGAGCATTTCGGGAGTTTTGGGCAAGGAGGTATATCAGAGCAATAGTGAAGAGATAGAGAAATATCTGGCTGATGTGCTTAGTGACAAAGGCAACAAAGTCGCCACAAGAATAGATAGATTTAAGAAACGGCTAAAAGAATCGTTGAACGCCAATGATGATAAAAAAGAAATATTGAAAAAACGATTTTTGGATGCTTTAAAGGATGCTGGCATTAAAGACATTGCGGAATTGAGTCCTAAAAGTGGCTTAGCGCCAGTGAAGAATGCTCTGCTTGGCATAGTAGCTAAAGACTGGAAAAAGCTGGAATCGTTTGAGTCATCTGCGGAGAAATGGAAAACCGCGGATGACAAAGAGTGGAAGAAGCGAGCCAAGAACGGCGAGTTTGATGCCTCGGCCCGCGAGATTGATGAGGTGGCACACGAAACATTTATATTGTATAAGGAGCGCAGTCTGCTCAATGACAGTCTGAAGAACATATATCTTTTTGGCTTGCTCGGTGTGATAGGTAGTGAGTTGAACAAGTTTCTTCGCGACAACGACACCGTGTTGCTCTCAGGCACCAATCAACTGTTGAAGAATGTGGTGTGTGAAGGCAATGTGATGTTTATGTATGAGCGTCTTGGCACGTGGATCAACCATTATCTGATTGATGAGTTTCAAGACACCTCGATGATGCAATACGACAACTTGAGACCTTTGATAGAGGAAAGCGTGTCGAGCGCCAATGAGGATTTGGTGATTGGCGATGAGAAGCAGTGTATCTATCGATTTAGAAGTTCCGACCCTACGCTATTGCAAAGCACCATTATAGACGATTTCAAAGACGATGTGCACGTAGACAACACTAAGGAGATAAATTGGCGTAGCGCCGACAATGTGATAGCCTTTAACAATGAGGTTATTCAGCAATTTGTGGATATTCTTGGCGCTGGAGAGACTTACAGCAATCTCAAGCAAAAGCCCAATCCTAAGAATCATGGCAATCAGGGCATGGTGAAAGTGTCGATAATCGAAGAGCGTGACTCAACGTCGAAGTTTGGTGATATTGTGCTTGATCGTTTGCCAAGTGTGATAAATGAAATCAGAAGTAGGGGCTATTCTCCGAAGGATATTGCGATATTGGTGAATACTAATAGTGAAGGTGGCAGTGTGGTGGATGCCTTGCTGCAACACAATCTCAATGTGACCGATGAAGCCGAAAAGATAGATGTGGTTTCGGCTGAAGCGATGTTCTTACGCAAATCGCCGGCAGTAAGACTTGTGATAAGCAATCTTAGATATTTCGACACGTTGAATATCACCGACAGCAGCAATGATGCCGTGAACGCAGCCCGTGAACGTGAAGAGAAAATCAGGCGCGTGCTCAGCCAGTATGACAAACAGGCGAGTGAGCTTGCAGATTGTGATGATCCGGAAAAGCAGAGCCGTGCGATGGGCGACCTGTTGAAGCAATGCTTCGAAGTCGAAGCGAAGCGCCAACGCAAAACGCCAGTGCCGGACGGAAAAGAGCATTTGAGCAAGGAGTATGTGAGTATGCGCGACGAATTGCTCTTGAGCAAAGCCGATGCTTTCGACCTAATCTCGATTGTGGAGAATGTGATATGCAAGGTGGTGACTCCCGAAGTGCGTGAATCGGAGAAAGCTTATCTATTGGCATTTATGGATAGCGTGATTGACTATTGCGCCAATCACACTGCCACGGTGCATGCTTTCTTGAAATGGTGGGATGTAAACAAAAACCTCTCAATCAATTCGCCTAGCGGACGTGATGCGGTGAATGTGCTCACGATACATAAGTCGAAGGGTCTGGAATTCCCATGTGTGATTATTCCGTTTGCTAAATGGGATATGAGCAGGGTTGACAATCAGATCTGGATTGATAGAGATTGCTTCTTGCAGCACGAAGCGTTTAAAGACTATGACAAAGAGATTGTTCCGCCGATATTGCCTGTGAATTCTGCAGCGATGGATGGTGGTGACTGCAAGGCGTGGCAGGATGTGTATGACGAGGAATATGGGAAAGGCGTGATAGACAACCTGAATAAAACCTATGTGGCGTTTACGCGTGCAGTGAATGAGATGCACCTTTTTGTGCCGAAAGAGAAAGATCTTGACAATGGCAATGTGACTTTGTCAAAACTAATAGACGCGGTGGTCGAAGATGATCTGCTCACACAGAGTGCCGGCGAGTTTGAGAACGAGGAAGTGTATTCCTTGGGTGATTTGCAGCAAAAATATGAGCAAAACCAATCATCTGTGGCCGAGCCTCAGGAGTTTTATGGTATGCCAAGTGAGGTGCCTGAATACGACTCAGTGAGCCGAAAAATGCTGGTTAGTCTGCCAGAGGTGTTTAATGCCACGCAGAAGCGAGGCATCAAGATGCACACACTGTTCTCGATGCTGAGATATGCCCGTCAGCGCGATCGCGTGCTCAGAATAGCAAGGCGCAGAGGCATTATCAGAGATTGCTATGACTATGCTGTTGCGCTGGTTGATAAGGTGTTGGCAGACCCAAAGACTGCAAAATGGTTTGCCGATGATAATATTGTGGTGAATGAGCGCACTATAATCCGTGGCGGTGGCAAGAAAAATCTGCGCCCCGACCGTGTGGTTCGCACCGCTGAAGGCAAATTGGTGGTGATTGACTACAAATTCGGCAACGACCATTCGAAGGACGACAAATATAAGCGACAGGTGAAAGGCTATGTCAACGAGTTGCAGCAGATGGGCTTTGCTGTTGATGAGGGATATGTGTGGTATCCTGAGTCGGGCGAGGTGATAAGCGTGTTGTGACGTGGCTGCTTTGATAAAACGGATTGCATATTTCCCTCATTTGCACTATCGTTAGATAAGATAGGCTGCATTCGGAAATGTCAATTTGAGCAAGCTCAACTGGCTTCGCCGTCTTCGGTCGCGACTCGGCAAAATAGCAGAACTCTGCTTTTTGCACTCGCTGCTCGCTCAGTTGTTTATTTCCCTCATTTGCACTATCTTTGCAAATTAATTGAGTAACCAACTAAATAAAATAGATTATGTCGATAGACAATATACTGATGCAAGCCACATCTGAGGCGGTGAAGGAGTTGTACGGACTTGATTTCGCTGCTGAGAAAGTGACTTTGCAAACTACAAAGAAAGAGTTTGAAGGCAACCTTACAGTGGTTGTATTTCCATTTTTGAAGGCTTCACACAAGAATCCAGAAGCTACAGGTCAAGAAATCGGTGAATACCTCGTGAAGAATTGCGAGGCTGTTCAGTCGTTCAACGTTATCAAGGGTTTCTTGAATATCGTTATCAAGCCATCGTTTTGGGCTTCGGTGCTTAGCCACATTGCTGGTGATGCCGACTATGGTTTCAAGAAGGAAACTGAGGATAGTGAATTGGTGATGATTGAATATTCTTCGCCAAACACCAACAAGCCTCTTCACTTGGGCCACGTGCGCAACAATTTGTTGGGCTATAGCCTCTCTGAAATCATGAAGGCTAATGGCTATAAGGTGGTGAAAACCAATATCGTGAACGACCGCGGTATTCACATCTGCAAGTCGATGCTTGCTTGGCAGAAGTGGGGCAATGGCATCACTCCAGAAAAGGCCGGCAAGAAGGGCGACCACTTGATTGGCGATTTCTATGTGCTCTTTGATAAGCACTATAAGGATGAGGTGAAGCAAATCCTCGCTAACGACCCAGAGGTGAACGCTATCGTGGCAGAAACCGAAGAAAAGACTCAAGAAGCTCGCAAGGCTGCTGCTGAGGCTAAGTCACCTCTTATGCAAGAGGCTCGCGAAATGCTCAAGAAGTGGGAAGCTGGCGATAAGGAAGTGCGCGCTACTTGGCAGATGATGAACGAATGGGTATATGCCGGATTCGACGAAACATACAAGCGTATGGGTGTTGACTTCGACAAGATATATTATGAGAGCAACACTTATCTTGAAGGTAAGGAGAAGGTGCTTGAAGGCCTTAAAAAGGGCATTATGTATCGCAAGGACGACAATTCGGTGTGGGCTGACCTCACTGCCGATGGTCTCGACCACAAGTTGCTCCTGCGTAGCGATGGCACATCGGTGTATATGACTCAAGACATCGGTACTGCTAAGCTTCGCTATCAAGACTATCCAATTGATAAGATGATTTATGTGGTAGGTAACGAGCAAAACTACCACTTCCAAGTGTTGTCGCTCTTGCTCGATAAGCTTGGCTTTAAGTGGGGTAAGGACCTCGTACACTTCTCTTATGGTATGGTGGAATTGCCAGAAGGTAAGATGAAGAGCCGCGAAGGTACTGTGGTGGATGCCGACGACTTGATGGATGAAATGGTAAATCAAGCTAAGGAAACTATCGATGCCCGCGAACAGGAAAACATCGCTAAGGGTAAGACTTCCGACTTCACTGAGGCTGAAAAGTGCGAAATCGCTCGCGTGGTAGGTCTTGGCGCGTTGAAGTACTTCTTGCTCAAGGTAGACCCTCGCAAGAACATGATGTTCAACCCTAAGGAATCAATTGACTTCAATGGCAATACTGGTCCATTCATCCAATACACTTATGCTCGCATCCAGTCGCTGTTGCGCAAGGCTAATGCAGCTGATTTGACTGCCGACATCAGCGCAGTAGAGCCAAATGAAAAGGAAATTGCGCTCATCCAACGTCTTGCCGATTTCCCATCGACAGTGGCCGAGGCAGGTCGCACTTATAGCCCAGCGTTGATTGCCAACTATGTGTATGAATTGGTGAAGGAATACAACCAATTCTATCACGACTATAAGATCCTCGGTGAGGAAAAAACCGATGTTCGCGCATTCCGCTTGGCATTGTCAAAGCAAGTGGCAGATATCGCTCGCCGCGGTATTGGTTTGCTTGGCATTGAGATGCCACAACGCATGTAATGACATTATTTAAAGAAAGGAGTATATCATGAACGAAGATTATGGTTATGGCGTTTCTTCTGTGGAGAAAGTTGCCACAAACGTCAACAAGGTGATGCGTCTTGTGTATGTGAAGATGCTGCTTGCTATGCTCGTTACAGCCGTGACATCAATGTATGTTACGTCAAACGAGACTTTGCTGATGTTGATCTACGGTAAGCCGATGGTATTTGTGGGTTTGCTGATTTCACAAGTTATAGTGGTGATTTCGCTTTTGGGTCGCTTGCAAAAGATGAGTACCATCACAGCATCATTGCTCTTTTATCTGTATAGCGTACTTACGGGCGTGGTGTTTGCCTCGATATTGCTTGTTTATACAGCAACGTCGATTGCCAACACATTCTTTATCACAGCCGGCGTGTTTGGCGCAATGAGCGTGTATGGATATTTCACGAGCAACGATTTGTCGAAGATGGGATCATTGCTTATAATGGGGTTCTTAGGCTTGATTATTTGCTCGGTGGTGAATATCTTCCTTAAGAGTCAACCAATGGAGTGGCTAATCAGCTTTGTGGGTGTGCTTGTGTTTATTGGCCTCACCGCGTGGGATACTCAGAAGATTAAGGCTGCGGCAGCGCATGCCGAGGGTGATGATGTGAAGCGATTGGCCACAATCGGCGCATTGGAATTGTATCTCGACTTTGTGAACTTGTTCATATATTTGCTGCGCTTCTTCGGAAACGATCGTAAATAAAAACAGACGACTAATTACAACAATAAGGTTGGCAGGGGTGAATTTTTATTTGCTCCTGCCTTTTTTGCTGTATATTGGAAAAATGTTAGTATCTTTGCTAAACCCAAATCGGGCATTAGACTGTAGATGTAGTAATCAAGCCCTAATGCCCGAATTGGGTTAACGTATATAAGCACTTTGGTGGCATACGTGGGGAATCCAACCCATGTTGCTGAAAAGGGAATCGAGGTGAAAAACCCGAACAGACCCGCTGCTGTGATGCTCCGTAAATGAAAAAAGCCTGTTTTGGCATGGAAGCCACTGTCGCCTATCTATAAAGGCGGTGGGAAGGTACCGAAACAATAAGGCTGAGCAAAGTCAGAAGACCTGCCAATGGTGTATTGGACTGCTTTTGCCCTCGAGGAATGGGGCGGCTGCCTGTTATATGGTTTTCTGATTGATTTTCACAAAGGCTTTTAGCGTAAAGGCGTGGAAGTTGACACGTATTCAGTGCATCTCTGCTGTTGATTAAGCGGAAAAGTAGTCGATAAAATATGTTGTAAACAATTAAAACAAATATTTTATAACTAATTTATTAACTTAATTAACAGAAAGATGAAAAGAATTTTACATCTATTGTTGGTAGTCTGCATGATGTGCCTCAGTTTTGCGGCAATGGCAGAAGACTATACAATGCCGAAGAAAGACGGCTTCATCGGAGAAAAGGTTGTTGATTCAGAACTGACATTCTACGACATGGGTGGCCCAACTGGTGTTGCTCCAACGTATTTTGCTGGTTATGTGCGCTTCGTGCCTAAAAATGCGGGCGAACAATTGACAATCACATTCGATGAACTTGATTTGCAAGGTGCTGCTAAACTTTACATCTATGATGGTGATGCCGAGTTTGCCTCGTATTCATCAAAAATCAAAGATGACTATTTAGCGGAAGTGAGTGGAAGCACAGCTGGATTGACGTATACCGCCACATCCGGACAACTATCCGTGCTTTATTACTGTAAAGGCAGTGCAAACAATTGCAAGGGTTGGAAGGCTACAATCTCAAGCTCTTCTCCAAAGCCAATGGAATTTGTTAGCGCTGGCGTGATTGAAGGTCTCAATCCTGTGACACGTGGTGCAAAGGATGTGACTATCTTTGGAGCGAACGTGGTGACTGATGGCTCGCAAGAAGCGCTTACGCTCAACGATCTCACTATCGATTGCGGCGCACTGGTTGGCTCAACGCAAGTGAAAAACATTCGCCTCTATAGCAAGAAGGTGTCTGACGACAATCTCGTGGCTACTGCTGCAACCGTGGGCGACAAACTAAGTGTGAAAGACTATACACTGAGCAGCAAGGACAACAACTTCTTTGTTGTTGCCGACGTTCTCCCTGATGCATCAGGCGAAATACCTTCGTTGAAGCTTGCTTCGGTGAAGGTGGCTGGTGAAGCACGCACTCCTCTGACCGAAACAGGCTCGGCTGTGGCTGTAGACAATGTGATTCTTATGCCATCGCAAGCCACTACATTCACTATCGACGAAGATGCTAAGTTCTACGACGACGGTGGTATTGATGGAAAAATCTCATCAAAATTCACTGGTACTATTACATTCGTGCCAGCAACTTCTGGTAAAAAGGTGAAGATTGACTTCACTAAGTTGGCGATTTTCAACACTTCGTCAACAGGCTTGAACGATGTTTTGAAAATCTACAATGGCAAGGAAGCCGTTGAGAAAAATCTGCTCTGCACTTTGCTCAAAGAGGCAAAAGTGGTGAAATCTACAGCTGACGATGGCGCTCTTACCGTAACATTGGTAAGCACCACTGGCGTGCCTGCTCAGGGTTGGGAAGCAATTGTTTCGCAATTCGTTCCTGGCGATATGAAGTTGGCAAGCTTCAATGTTACTGCTGCTGAGGGTGCAAATGTGGCAGCCGGCGATGAAAATCAGCAAATGTTTACAGTGAATGCTGTGACCGACAACGTTTCTAATCCTTTGAAGGTTTCGGCTGTAAACTTGAAAGTGGCTGATGGCACTGATGCTTCGTTGATCTCTAAGGTGAAAGTATATTACCTTGGTGAAAAAGACGAATTTGCCACTACCAATTTGTTTGGTGAGGCTACTGTTGCCGACGGCAAGGTGGTAGTAAATGGCGAAAAGGCGCTTCCTGAGGGCAATAACTATTTTGCTGTTGTTGCCGATGTGGCTGAAACAGCAATGAATGGCAATAAGTTGGGCCTCGTTTTTGAATCGATGACTATTGCAGCTGAAGCAAAGACTCCTGCTGAGGCAGTGTCGGCCGTACGCACTGTAGAAAATGTTTGCCATGCTACAAAGGGTAGCCACTCTCACAAGATGTATGGCGACTGGAAGTTCACCGACACCAAGAGCAAGTTGTATCCAAGCAAATATGAATATGAGAATGCCGATTATATCGTAACGTTCACCCCAACTGAGGCTGGACACGTGGCAGCAATCGAATTCTCGAAATTTGACGTAGAATATTCTTCTTCGGCTTCTTACGGCACACACGCTGTATTTGAAGTGTATAGCGGAAAGACCACAGCTGCCGACAAGTTGTTGTGGAAACTTTCGTCGTTCGACGAATCTAAGAAAGGCCCCGGCAAGAAACTCTATTCTGATGCCGACGACGGCTCAATGACAATCAAGTTCAACCCAAGCACAACATCAAGCTACTATGCTGCTACTGGTTGGGAAGCCGACGTAACGCAGTATAAGAGCCACGATATGACTATCGAGGAAGTTGAAGCAACTCATCCAAGCGTTAAGGCTGTTACTCCGGGCGCTAAGAATGAAGTGCTCCTTGGCGTAAGGGTTAAGACCGAAGGTACACTCACCAAACGTGTGTTGAAGTCGATCAGCCTCGACCTCAAGGATACTCAAAAGTCGTTGGATAAGATTACAATCTTGAGCTCTGGTGGCGACAACGATTTTGAGAAGGCTACCACTACTTATGGTAGCGTAACTGAGCTTGGCGATGGCAAAATCACTGTGAATGGCGAGTTGACATTGCGTAGCGAAAACAATTACCTCTGGGTGATGGCTGACGTCAAAGAAAACGCTATCAGCGGCGATTCAATCGACGCTAAGTTGACATTGCTCACTACCGATATGGGTGAAACCAATGTTGCTAATGGTGACCCAGAAGGCTCTCGCACTATTAAGAATATGATGAATATGAAGTCGGGCGACAACGGTGTCTATGTGGTGAAGCGTCCGATGTTGCTCTACGACGATGGTGGTCCTGACGATAAGTTCACAAAGAACTTCAAGGGTACTATAACATTTGTTCCTGAAGAGGAAGATGCTGTAGTGACTGTAAATGCTAAGCAATTTGCTATGGGCGCATCTAAGATGTATATCTATAGCGGTCGCGAAGTGAATGCCGATAACCTTCTTGGCACTAAGACATATTTTGGTACTACAAATGGTCCTGTGAATCTTGCTTCAAAGGCGGAAGACGGATCTTTGACAATCAGAGTAGAGACCGCTTCAACACTGCTCGATGGTTTTGAACTTGAAATTGATGTACGCAAGAAGCAATCATTCAACGTTACATCTGTGACTGCAGGTGCTGCTACTGAAAGGGGCAACGTGGTGCGTGGCATTGCTGGTGCCGAATTGGTGAAGGCAAATGTGGTGGTTGCTGGTGACAAGGATCCAATGACCGTAAACTCATTTAAGTTTGTCACAACCGGTACTACTGCCGTAGAAGATATCACTAAGGCAAGCTTGTATTATACTTCAGCCGCCAACAACTTCTTACGCGACAATTTATTGGCTTCAACCACAGAAATCAGCAGTGGCGGTGAGGTTGAGTTCACTCTTGCAGAGCCTCTCAAAATCGCAGATATTGGCGACAACTTCTTCTGGTTTGCTGTTGACTTGAAGGCCGACGCTGCCGCTGGCAACGTGGTGGTTGCGAAACTCGTATCGCTCACCGTGAATGGTGCTGAGGTAGAAGCTGAAAAGATTACTTCAGAAGCTGCTTCTCGCACAATCAAGCAAGGTTTCAAGGGTGAATATACTATCGGTGCTTCATCTGATGCCGACTATGCTACATTTGAACAGGCTGTGGCTGCTCTTGGCGACGGCGTGGAAGGTGCTGTGACATTTAAGATTGAAGATGGCACATACAGAGAAAACATCTATGTGAAGAACGTTGAAGGCACAAGCGAAGAACATCCTATCAAGTTCGTTTCGAAGTCTGGCAACCGCGATGGTGTGATCATCACAGGTGGTGGCTATAGCGAACCTGCTTATGGTGTTCACAAATTGGGTATGTTTGCTGTGGAAAACACTCCATATGTAACCGTAGAGGCTCTTAGCCTTATCCCAGAAAGCCAGTCTTATCCAATGGCAATGCAAGTCTACAATCAAAGCCGTCACTTCACTTTGAAGAACTGCGTGGTGAAGGCCGAAACCGTGAAGACAGGTTATAAGGGCATCAACCTTGTTCAGGCTGAATCAATCAATGAAGAAGGCAAGAACAACGACTATATGACCATCGAAGACTGCTCGCTTGAGGGTGGATATATAGCACTTTATTTGGGCGGAACCAACTTTGTTTCGCTCACAAAAGAGCGTGGATTGGTAGTGAGAAACAACACTATCACCGACGCTGGTTCTAAGGGTGTGTATGTGGTTTCTGAGGCCGATGCTCTTATCGAAGGCAACCGCGTGATTTCTACCAAGACCGAAAAGACAAGCTATGCAGGTTTTGACTTGTATCGTTGTGTAGGCAAGTTTATCGTTAAGAACAATTATGTCTACAATAGCCAACCATACTATAGCAATGGCATTTATTTGCGTGAATGCTTCGGCACCCAGGCTGAGCCAGCAATGGTATACAACAATGTGATATCTATTGTAAGTTCTCCAACCGATATGACTTCGGCGCTCTACATCTCTGTGGAATGTAAGAACATCAAGCTTCTTTACAACACGGCGAGAGTGAGTGGTAACGCTGGATATGCATTCTTTATCGGTGGTTCTGCGAAGTATTTGGATCTCACAAACGTGACTATTGCAAACAACTTGTTGCAAAGCGATTGCAATAGCGGTAAGGGTGCGTTGTATTTCAACGAAAAAGACTATGTGAAGGGTATCACATTCAAAAACAATGCATATTACTTCGCATCGGGCGCTCTCGTTAAGGATATGGCTGCTAATCTTGAGGAATATGTTACGCTCACAGGCGATGCTACAAGTTTCGTTGAGAAGGCTGATTTCTTGAGTGAAACCGACCTACGTCTCAATTCTGCCGGCAATATGCAGAAGGCTCAACCAATGGCCGATGTCACAGTAGACTTTAGAGGCAAGGCACGTAGCACTACTGCTCCAACAATCGGTGCTTATGAATTTGAGGAAATCAAGGTGGAAACACCTGAGATTGTTGAGGGCTATCCAGTGGCTGGCTTGGTAACTAAGGAATCTATCAATGTTAAGACTAAGTGGACCGTTGGTGGCAAACTTTACGCTAAACTTGTCAAGAGCGAAGAGGCTGCTCCTACAGCAGAAGAATTGCTCGCAGTGAAGGCTGTGGAATGCACTGAAAACACCGAGGTGTCTTCTACATTCAATTCGCTCACCGAAAGCACTGCTTATAAGGCATACTTCATGGTGGTAAGTGCACTCGATGTGCAATCGGCTGTAGTGGCATCTGCAGAAATCACTACTGCTCGCGATATTCCTGCTCTTACGCTTGAATTGACAAGCATATATGACATGATTGATGCTGGCGCAAGCTGCACAATCGAACCAACTGTAGATGGCGGCGACGCTCCTTACACTTATGAGTGGCGCAACCAGATGAACGAGGTGATTGGCACAGACGCTAAGCTCACTGTCACTCCATCACACACAAGCCAGTATACCGTTAAGGTTACAAGCAAGGATGGACAATGGCTCAAGGCTAAGACTGCAGTATACGTTTCTGGCGCTATGGTGAATGCAACATTCGACGACAACTATTTGAACACCGAATCTTATTGGAACGGCGACGGTGATGGCGACAACACCTTCTATAGCGGTTCGTTTGCATTTATCAACAACAAGAATACTTCTTGGGATTCATGGAGTGGCTTTGCATATGCCAACAGCAAGCAAAACACATTCACCGCGCTTAGCGATCAATATCGCAATATCGTGGGTGGTGGCGTAGATGGCAGCGACGGCTATGCAGTGTCATACTACATGGGCGAATACTATGGCGTAACTCCAAGAATTGAAGTGACCAACAACGTTGATGGCGAAATCATCAGCGGTGTGTATGTTACCAACACTCCATATGCTGTTAGCAGCATGGAGAAGGGTGATGGCTACACCAAGGCATTCAAGACAGGTGACTACTACAAGGTGGTATTCACAGGCTTCGACGCAAACAACGCCACTAAGACAGTTGAATATTATCTTGCTGACTACAGATCGGAAACTGAGGCTGACCACTACATCGTGAAGGATTGGAAGTGGGTTGACCTTAGCACACTCGGCGCTGTCACTAAGATTAATGTGAGTGTGGCTGCAAGCCAATCAGGCGTGCCAAGCTACGTGGCATTCGACAATCTTGGCGCTTCTAAGCCATCAGGCATTAAGGACGTGGAAATGGGCGGAGTGAACATCTATCCTGTGCCTACAGTTGACGTTCTTCACATTGATGGTGCTACAAGTGCAAATGTTGTGGTTTACTCGGTAAGCGGACAAATGGTGGGCAACTATCAATTGGAAGACGGCACAATCGACGTGAGCGACCTTGCAAGCGGCGTATATGTGGTGCAAGTGAACACTGCAAACGGAGTTGTTAAGAAGCAATTCGTGAAGATGTAATAACTTAAGTATACGATGCAACTGATTGCTGCTCATTGTGGCAGTCGTTGCTGATGAGGGATGCCGTATGACGCCAAAGTCTGCGGCATCCTTTTTTGTCAACTTTTATGTCACAGCCGAAAAAAGGGGCTTTGGTCGGATTTTCCGGCCAAAGCCCCTAAACTTTTATGAAAAGATTTTCGTTTTGTTAGTCAAAAATGTGACGGAGACGGTCGAATAGACGTTGCTTGGTAGATTCTGATGGTTTGATGTTTTCAGAGTCACGGAGCGATTCTATAGCGCGACGTTCGTCGTTATTAAGATGCTCAGGCACATACACCATGATGTTTATAAGCATATCGCCGTTGCCATATCCGTTAGGTGAAGGAAGACCCTTGCTGCGCAGACGCAGCACCTTGCCAGGTTGTGTGCCCGGCTCGATGGTGACGCGCACTCTGCCATCAACGGTAGGCACTTCTACCTTTCCGCCAAACACAGCGGTAGGGAAGTCGAGCATAAGGTTGTAGATCAAGTCTTCGCCATCGCGTTGCAATTCCTTATCTGGTTCTTCTTCAATTTGGATAATCAAGTCGCCAGGGATGCCACCACCGCGAGCATCGTTGCCATATCCTTGCATTCTCAGCATCATGCCGTCGGCTACACCGGCTGGGATGTTTACGCTCACCACTTGGTCTTTGCGTTCAAGACCTACGCCGCCGCACGATGGGCATTTCTCTTTGATGATTTTGCCCTCGCCTTTACAGTTAGGACAGGTGGTTTGTGTCTGCATAGCGCCGAGGAATGTTTGTTGCACCTTGGTGATTACACCGGTGCCGTGGCAATGAGAACAAGTAGTGAATTCAGTGCCGTTTTTAGCGCCAGTGCCTTTACAGTCGGGGCAAGCCACCATTCTTGGTATTTTGAGTTTCTTCTCCACGCCGTGAGCCACCTCTTTAAGGTTGACACGAACGCGCACGCGAAGGTCGGTGCCACGGTTTACTTTACGACCACGGCTGCCGCCGCGAGCGCCACCAAAACTGCTGAAGCCGCCAAATCCTCCGGCGCCACCGAAGATGTCGCCAAAGTGCGAGAAAATGTCGTTGATGTCGGTAAATCCGCCACCGAAACCTCCAGCGCCGGCTCCGCTCATGCCTGCGTGACCAAACTGGTCGTAGCGAGCGCGTTTGTCCTTATCGCTAAGCACACTATAAGCTTCGGCAGCCTCCTTGAATTTCTCTTCGGCTTCCTTCTTCTCGGCGTCGCTTTTATCAGTTTGTCGGTCAGGGTGATATTTCATAGCCACCTTGCGGTAGGCTTTCTTCAATTCGTCGTCAGTGGCGTTTTTGCTTACGCCAAGCACTTCATAATAATCTCTTTTTTCTGCCATATCAATGCGTATTTACATCAAATAATGAATTATTGACCTACCACCACTTTAGCGTGACGCAAAACCTTGTCGTTGATGGTGTAGCCAGTGAGTACAGTATCAATCACTTTGCCTTTCTTAGCCTCGTCGTCGACAGGGAATGTGGTGACAGCCTCGTGAAGTTCGGTATCAAAGTCGTTGCCAGTTGATTCCATAGCCTTCACTTGGTTTTTCTCAAGATATTTGATGAATTTATTGTAAATCAAGCCGAAACCTTCTTTCACAGCGTTGATGTCGTCGGCTTTTTCGTTGGCTTTTACAGCGCGTTCAAAGTCGTCGACAATAGGGAGGATGTCGCCCAATGCTTTTTCGGCTCCGTTGCGAATAAGTTCTGCCTTTTCGCGAAGAGTGCGCTTGCGGAAGTTGTCAAACTCAGCCATGAGGAAGAGGTATTCCTTCTTCGACTCTTCGAGTTGTTTGTTGAGGTCGGCAATAGTTTCTTCTGGCGTAGGCTCTTTAGCTTCCTCTTTTTCGGTAGCTTCGTTAGCCTCGTTAGCCTCAGCCTGTTTAGTGGTTTCTTCTGCAGCGTTTTCAGTCTCTTGAGTGTTGTTTATCTTTTGTTCGTCTGTATCTTCGTTATGTTTTTTATTTTTTGACATAATATCGTTTGTTGTTTATTTTTATTATTAAAAAATGTTACAACAAAGATTCTGCCAAACTGCATATATTCACAAAAAATATTATAATTTAATATTGTAGGCATCGTAATGAGAGAATTGCTTGAGTGCTTCGTCTGTCATATTGGCATCGCTGAAAATGCCGAATAGCGAGGAGCCAGAGCCGCTCATCGATGCGTAGATGGCACCAGATGCGTAGATTTGATTTTTGATGTCGCTAAGTATTGGGTGTTGTGCAAACACGCTTTGCTCAAAGTCGTTGACGAGATTGTCGCGCCACTCGGCGATAGGCTTGCACAATATCTCGATGATAGGCGTTTCGGGCTTCGTTGGCACCACTTTGGCGTAGGCTTGCGCGGTGGGCACGGCTACGTCGGGCTTCACCAGCAGCAGGTGGTATCCGCTGAGGTCTACGTTGATTGGCGAGAACACATTGCCGATGCCTGTAGCCATCACAGGCTTATTGTAGATAAAGAATGCGCAGTCGGCACCGAGAGTGGCGGCACGTTCGGCCAGTTGCTCATCGGTGAGACCAAGGTGAAACATATCGTTGAGGATGATAAGGGCGCTTGAGGCATCGCTGCTGCCGCCTCCCAGACCAGCTCCGTCGGGGATGTGCTTGAGTAGGTGCATTTCCACTTCGGGCAGATTGAATTCGCGCTGAAGTAGGCGGAATGCTTTGGTGACAAGATTTTTCTCCATAGGGCAATCCACGTGTCGGCCGTAGCACGACAGCGTGGTTGGTGCGCCATCTTGCGCAAGCACTATCTCGATAGAGTCTTCGAGGGTGATTGGGTAGAATACTGTCTCTATATCGTGGTAGCCGTCGGGGCGACGGTTAACTATGTTGAGTCCGAGGTTGATTTTTGCGTTTGGAAATCGTATCATATCAGGAGTAATTGAGTTTTATGCAAAGGTAAGGAATAATTGGCAAACAATCGTAAGCATGGCGGGCTATAGCACTGGGCTAAGCAGTCGGGTGAGCGACTCGAGCATACGGCGTGATTTCGGTCGTCTCGACCATGTCTTATGGTCGCATGGCGTGCATTCCTTGAGGTCGTCGATGAAAATCTCCTTCAGGCGTTTGTTGGCAGCCGTGTCGTAGATAAACACGTTGCCCTCAAAGTTGTGTTCGAAGCTGCGGAAATCAAAGTTGGTCGATCCCACGCTGCTGATTTCGTTGTCAATCACGAGCGTTTTGGCATGGAGCATTCCGGCATCGTAGAGGAAGAATTTGATTCTTGCCTTTAGGCACTCGTTGATGTAGGAGTAGGATGCAAGGCGCAACATTGCCGAGTCGCTCTCGCGTGGTATCATGATGCGCACGTCCACACCGCTGAGTGCGGCGGTTTGCAATGCTTTCAATAACGATTCT
This sequence comes from uncultured Prevotellaceae bacterium, assembly GCA_905210415.1. Classification (GTDB taxonomy): domain Bacteria; phylum Bacteroidota; class Bacteroidia; order Bacteroidales; family Muribaculaceae; genus SFTJ01. The sequence continues at coordinate 44,491 of CAJLWM010000005.1, read as the reverse complement.
GTAGGCAGAAAATACGGAGTCTGCAGATAGATGCAATGCTTGGCGTTGCTGATGGCATTGAGCATCATTAGTGCGATATTGTTCCATTCGCTCATTGGTCCGCTGGTGACAAGTTGCATGCCGGCATCGGCATCGGCCTCGTTGTCGCAGTCGGTGGCGATAGGGTCGGTGAGGATGCCTTTCTTCATGAAGCTCCAGTCGAGGGCAAACGAGTGTTGAAAAGCCTTCACTGCGGGGCCGCTGATGCGCAGGTGCGTGTCGCGCCACACATGCTTGGTGCCCCAATTGCAGCCATCAATATATCGGTCGGCAATGTTCATGCCGCCAATGTAGCCATATTTGCCGTCGATAACCATTATTTTGCGGTGGTTGCGCCAATTGACACGTTGCGCAAATTTTGGGAAGGTGATGCGCATAAATGGGTAGGCCTCCACTCCGGCATCGAGCATCGGCTTGATGAAACTCTTGCTTACGTTGAAAGAGCCAACGCCGTCGTAGATCACTCTCACCTTCACGCCTTGGCGTGCCTTAGCGATGAGAATGTCGCGAATCTCGTTGCCTATGGTGTCATCTTCGAAGATGTAGTATTGCATATTGATATAATTCTTGGCAGCGAGCAAGTCGGCGCGGAGAGCCTCAAACTTTTCCTTGCCGTTTGTGAAGATGTCAACTTTGTTGCCAGAGAAATAATAGGCTTGGCACATAGTGTGGGCAAGGCGAATGCTTTGCTGCGTGTTCTCTGTGAAGCCAAGGCGGTCAACGTCTACCATATAAGCCTTCAGTTCCTGCGCTGTTATGCGCCTTCTGCGCTGGTTTGAGAGGATTTTGCTTTTGAGCGAGCGCCCGAAGAACATATATAGCACAATGCCTATCACCGGAGCCATAAGCAGCACGGTAATCCAGGCAAGCGAGCGCACGGGATTTCTGTTTTCGGAGATTACCACCCATATAATGCTCATCACGGTGCAAAAATATGCTACTGTGATAAGGATATAGATCCATTCGATAAACGATATTGCGAGTAATATGGTATTCAACATGGGTGGATAAAACTTTGATATCGCTGACATAATATGTGTCATTGCTAAATTACAATATTTTTTATTGAATTGTTGTCGATGATGCTTATAAAAGTGTATATGTTAAGAATATTTAATAGTCGTGGTGATGTTGATGGCGAAAAAAGTGCGTATATCAATCTCTTTTTATTATTTTTGTAGAATAAGAAACGAAACAACGATAATATGCCATATTTTTCAGTAATAGTGCCAGTGTATAATAGGCGTGACGAGGTGCGCGACCTTCTGGAGAGCCTTGCTTGCCAAAGCTTGCGGAATTTTGAGGCGATAATAGTGGAGGACGGAAGTTCTGACCCTTGCAAAGACATTGTGGAGAGTTTTGCCGGCCGTGTGGATGTGCAATATCATTACAAGGACAATGAGGGAAGAAGCATAGCGCGCAACTATGGTATTGAGCGCGCTAAGGGTGAGTACTTCATATTCTTCGATAGCGACTGTGTGATACCGGCCGACTATTTCAAGACGCTCACCGCCCGCCTTGAAGAGCATTATGTGCCTTGTTTTGGCGGACCGGATGCTGCGCACGATTCGTTTACCGACGTGCAGAAGGCTATCAATTTCTCGATGACGGCATTCCTCACCACTGGCGGTATTCGCGGTGGTAAGGTGCAGATGGAGAAGTTTGTGCCACGCTCGTTCAATATGGGATACTCGCGCCAAGTGTGGAAGAAAGTGGGCGGATTCCGCGAGATGTTCAGCGAGGACATCGACATGAGCACGCGCATACGCAAGGGCGGATTTGAGATAAGTCTTATCAGAGATGCTTTTGTGTATCATAAGCGTCGTGTGGATTTGAAGAAATTCTCGCGCCAGACTTATGTGTTCGGCATGTCGCGAATCACGCTTAAGTTGCTCTATCCCGATTCGTTGAAGCTTGTGCATTGCTTGCCTGCTGTGTTTGTGCTGGGAGTGGCCACGCTCGTGCTGCTGTCGCTGCTATGGCAGTGGTGGGCAATATTGCCGTTGGCGCTCTATGTGGTGATGCTGTGGATTTCGGCGCTCATTTCCACCAAGAGCTTGAAGATTGCTTCGCTTGCCATTATCACCAGTTTCGTGCAATTGGGCAGCTATGGCATAGGATTTATTAAGGCATTCGTCTGGAAGATTGTGCTTGGGCACGGACGTGACATAAATGAGGAAATTGCCATTCGTAAGGGTAAATGAATAAGCCTACTGCTATGGAAGACTCTGGGAAGCCTATGCGCGCAATAAAGAATATGCCGCAGCAAGACCGGCCTCGCGAAAAGGCTCTGGAAAAGGGGGTGGCTATGCTCACCGACGCCGAATTGCTCGCTACGCTCATCGGTAGCGGTCAGCCGGGGGAGTCGGTGGTGGATCTATGTCGGCGCATATTGCACGACAGCGACGATAAGCTATATAAGCTTGCCCGACTGCGCATCTCCGATTTGATGCGCTATAATGGTATCGGTGAGGTGAAGGCTATCAACATTATGGCAGCACTTGAGTTGGGGCGTAGGCTTGAAAACGAAGAGTTTGTGGAGCAACCCACGATTACCAATAGCGATGTGGCAAAGAAGTTGCTGCGACGATTGATGGCGCATCTCGACCATGAGCGCCTGATGCTGCTTGTGCTTGACAGGGCTAAGCATGTGGTGAAGGAGTGCGTGGTGAGCGATGGCGGCCTATCGGCTACGGTGGGCGATGTGAAGATGATTATGCGCTTGGCGATAGAGAATTGCGCCGATAGCATAATCTTGGCGCACAATCACCCGTCGAACAATCCGTCGCCGAGTCGACAGGACGATATGCTCACTCAGAAGGTGGCTGAGGCTGGCAAGCTGCTTGACATTATGCTTGTCGATCATATAATTGTCACGCAGGGGCGTTGCTATAGCTATCTTGACAATGGTCGCTTGTGATGCAGAAGAGAAAAGATAAACCCAAATCGGTCATTAGGCCGTAAATGTAAAATTTGTTCTACTGCTTGAAGTCTTTCGGTTTTTATAAGGCATCTTTTGCTTGTTTTTAATTCGCAATAGCCTGCTATTACTCATTAAAAAGCAAACAAAATCTGCACATCTAAAATTTCGAAATCCATTCAAGCCCTAATGACCGAATTGGGATAAAGGTAAAAAATTGAATTATAGATATGTTGAGTAGAAAGATGCGTATTCGCCGACTCGTGCTGAGTGTGGTGCTGCTTGTTGTGATATTGACGGTGTTAAAACTTATTCAGCCTGAAAAGCCGGCTGTAGAAACAGAACTCGTCACAGGGGTGGCAACAGAGCAGTGCGACTCGTGCCAAAGTGATGGCGAACGCTGTACAAACACTGACTGCCATTGCTGCCACTGTGGCGAGTGATATGGTAGTATTTTTTCGTTGTCGCCTTAGAACGCGGCTGGCTCGTTGCCTCCGCCTAAGAAGTGCTCTTCGGAGATGCTTCCTGTGAAGGAATCGGCGGCTCCGTTAGAGGCATTGTCGGGGTTGGTGCCTGCATTGAGTTTTGATGCCACAATACCGTGGTTGCCATAGAGCTCGTTTTCGCCCCAATCTTCAAATCGTGCAAAGTCACCGCGGAATCGCAGTTGTATCTTGCCCACAGCACCACTACGGTGCTTAGCGAAGATAAATTCCGCAAGACCCTTAATATCCTTGCCTTCAGCATCGACGTCTGATTTCAGATAGTATTCAGGACGGTGGATGAAGCACACCATGTCGGCGTCTTGCTCGATGGCTCCTGATTCACGCAGGTCGGAAAGTTGGGGCACTTTGCCGTCGGTACGGTTTTCCACCGAACGGTTGAGCTGTGACAGCGCGATGATAGGAATATCAAGCTCTTTGGCTAATTGCTTTAGCGAACGAGAGATGGTGCTGACTTCCTGTTCGCGGCTACCGAACTTCATACCGCTGGCGTTCATAAGCTGCAAGTAGTCGATCACAATCATCTTCACCTCGTGTTCGTGCACCAGACGGCGCGCCTTGGTGCGCAATTCAAACACCGAAAGGCTCGGTGTATCGTCGATATACAGCGGAGCAGAGTAGAGTGGCTGTATGCGTGAGTGCAATTGCTCCCATTGCAGAGGCGTGAGCGTACCGCTCTTGATGGCGTTACCCGGAATCTCACATATGTTACTGATAAGACGGTTGACCAATTGCAGGTTTGACATTTCAAGCGAGAACACGGCGATAGGTTCATTGAAGCGAACGGCCATGCGCAGAGCCATAGAGAGCACGAAGGCTGTCTTACCCATGGCAGGACGTGCGGCGATAATCACAAGGTCGCTGTTTTGCCAACCTGATGTCATCTTGTCGATTTCCTCAAAGCCAGTGTTCAGACCGCTCAAACCATCGGTGCGGTTGGATGCTTCCTCAATCTTGTTGAGGGCTTTCACCACCTCGTCTTTCACTACGCATACTTCTTTCTTGAGGTTGCGTTGGGTCAGTTCAAACAACTTGCCTTGGGCCTCTTCGAGCACGTCGAAGATGTCAAACGAGTCGTCGAATGCAAGCGATTGAATCTGCGAGCTGAAGCTGATGAGCTCGCGGGCAAGATATTTCTGTGCCACGATGCGTGCGTGATACTCGATGTTGGCTGCCGACGACACATTGCTGGTGAGTTGCGAAATGCGTATCGGGCCACCCACTTCGTCGAGGGTGCCAAGAACACGCAGCTCGTTGGTGACTGTGAGCATATCGATAGGCTTCGACATCGTGCCGAGTTGCTGAATGGCTTCGTAGATTTTCTTGTTGTTTGGTTCGTAGAAGCATTCTGGCGAAAGTATTTCCTGCACCTTACCAAAGGCATCGGTTTCAAGCATGAGCGCGCCAAGCACAGCCTCTTCGAGGTCGGTGCTTTGTGGCTGCAGTTTGCCGAAATCGTTCACCACCTCGGCAGCTTGCTGAGGTTTGCGTCGTGCTGCATATTGTCGTTTATTTTGCTCTTCAGTCAATTTGAATTCCATTGTTGCGAGTTTTGATTTTTTTTGATAGTGCAAAGTTAAGAAAAAAAGGTTGAAGGTGTTTGGAAATGACTTATTATGTTTCCACAAGATATTTACAATGGCGTGTGGGAAAAAGTGGGTCGAGTGTTGCATCCGCAAGACTCGACCCTCGTTAAAACTAAGTTATGAAAACAAATTTGATTAAAGCATTTCGTCTACTGGGGTGTAAGGCAAATCAAATACATGAGCCACTGCAGGGAATGTAACCTTGCCTTCCACTACGTTTAATCCGAGCTTCAGTGAAGGATCGTCTTTGCAAGCCTTTTTCCATCCCTTGTTTGCCAAAGCCACAGCATAAGGAGTGGTGGCGTTGGTGAGCGCGAGGGTAGATGTGAAAGGCACTGCACCAGGGATATTGGCAACGCAATAGTGAACGATGCCGTCAACCTCATAGATTGGTTCGCTGTGAGAAGTTGGGTGAGATGTCTCGAAGCAACCGCCTTGGTCGATAGCCACGTCTACGAGCACTGTGCCCGGACGCATCAGTTTGAGCATCTCTCTGGTGATGAGGTGAGGTGTTTTATCGCCTGGGATAAGAACAGAACCGATTACCAAGTCAACTGTTGGGAGCTCGGCGCGGATATTATAGTCGTTGGAATATAGAGTCTTGATATTCTTTGGCATTACGTCATCGAGATAGCGCAAGCGGGCGAGGTTGATGTCGGTGATAGTGACATCGGCGCCCATGCCGGCAGCAGTGATAGCTGCATTGGTGCCCACGGTGCCACCGCCTAAGACGAGCACCTTGGCTGGCTTAACGCCTGGCACACCGCCGAGCAGAATGCCCTTGCCTGATTGTGGCTTTTCAAGGAATCTGGCGCCTTCTTGAGTTGCCATACGTCCAGCGATTTCACTCATAGGAATGAGCAGAGGGAGAGAACGATCATCTTTTCGCACTGTTTCGTAAGCTAAGCAGATAGCCTTGCTTTCGATCATTGCTTCGGTGAGCGGACGATCGCATGCAAAATGGAAGTAAGTGAATAGTAATTGACCCTCGCGAATTAATTTGTATTCGGGTGCAATTGGTTCCTTAACTTTCACAATCATCTCGGCTATAGCGTATACGTCGGCTATTGTAGGAAGAATTTTTGCGCCAACCGCTTCATATTCGGCGTCGCTAAATCCACTTCCTTCGCCTGCACTCTTTTGCACATACACTGTGTGGCCGTTTTTCACTAGCGTTGCAACTCCTGCAGGAGTCATGCCAACGCGAAATTCGTTGTTCTTAATTTCTTTTGGAATACCAACGATCATGATGATTTAAGTTTTAAGGGTTTATTAAATGTTGATCCTTATTTAGTCGTGACAAATATAAATAAATGTTTGGATTTATCAAATATTTTGGAAAATAAATTTTGAAAAAATAATGACAGCACCCTTTGGGGATGCTGTCATTAATATCGAATAAAATGTGTGTGCTTGGATTATGCCTTCACACGGCTAACGTAAGAACCATCGCGAGTGTCAACTTCGATGAGTTCGCCTTCGTTGATAAACAAAGGCACGCGCACTGTAGCGCCTGTTTCTACTGTAGCAGGCTTGAGTGTGTTAGTTGCAGTGTCACCCTTAAGGCCTGGCTCAGTGTAAGTGATCTTGAGCACAGTCTTAACTGGCATTTCTGCGTAAAGTACGGTTTCTGTTGATGCGTCAGATACAACGTCTACGATATCACCTTCCTTCATAAATTCCACACCAGTAACCAAGTCCTTAGCGATAGGAATTTGTTCGTATGTTTCTTGGTTCATGAAGATGTTGTCTTCGCCTTCTGCATAAAGGAATTGGTAAGGACGATGTTCTACGCGAACGTCTTCGAGCTTTTCGCCGATGTTGAAGCGACGTTCCAAAACGCGGCCGTCAACCACGTCTTTAAGTTTTGTGCGCATAAATGTGTTGCCTTTACCTGGCTTAACATGAAGAAATTCGATACAGAAATACAAACGATTGTCCAATCGGATGCATGTTCCGTTCTTGATGTCTTGAGCGTTAATCATAAAAAAGTCTTTGTTATGAATAATTATTGTTGAATATTTGTTTTTCTGCTGTTTGCGAGTGCAAAATTAATTGAAAATAAGAGAAATCGCAAAAACTTTCGTGTAAAAATCACTTTGGGCTTGGTAAATTTGAAAAAAGTAACTAATTTTGCACACCGAATAAAAAAACGAAAATAATAATAAATAAATACGGTAATGAAAAGAACATTCCAACCTTCAAACAGAAAGAAAGCTAACAAGCATGGTTTCCGTCACAGAATGCAAACTGCTGATGGTCGTAAAGTTTTGGCACGTCGTCGTGCTAAGGGTCGTTACAGCCTTACAGTTTCTGACTCTGTAAACAAGTAATTTTTACTGTACTTGCCCCGTGAGTGGGGTGACACAAACGCATAAAGCCGTTGTTGCGATAAGCGACGACGGCTATTGGTGTTTATAAACGTAAGTTATAAGCATTGTGGCATGGTGTTGCCACAATGGCGTGGATTTATTCAAGAATCATTGATGGGAGGTCGTAGATGTTGTCGATGATGATTGCCGGGTTGTGCATCTTATCGCCATCAAATTTCTGCTTGTGGATGTTTTTGCCTTTGTCTTCAAGGCATATTGTGGTCCATCGCATGCGGTTAGGCCAGAAGAAGTCTTTTGCAGTGTTGTCGCCGATGTAATAGAAGTGCTTCGCTTCTTTATATTTGTCCATGAAATATTGAAATGGGCGTTTGTCGGTTTTCTCGACGCCAAATTCCTCGGAGATTATCAGATTATCGTCGGTGAAATATTTGTTGAGGCCAAGGGCTTCGATTTTGTTTCGCTGGGTGATGCTGCGTCCGTCGGTGATCATGCATAGGATAGCGTCTTCGCCTTGCAGATAGTCGAGGGTGATTTCTGCGGTGCGGCTCAATGTGAGTTGAGGCTTGTGAAAACGGTAGATTTCCAATAGTTTTGGTATGTCTATCGTTTTGGGTTTCATGGCATCGGCAAGCTCATCAAAAGGGTTTTTGTGCGCTTGGGATGCTTGCTTGAGCACTTTGAGGGCATCGGTGTAGCCATATTCTTCAGCCACGTATTGGCTCACGGCGTTGTAGCCTGAATATACGAAGTCGACCTCGTTATATAATGTGTCGTCGAGGTCAAAAACTATGATTTTTGTTGATGCGGTGCATTCTTCCATATTGCTTGATGATTATTGATTCGTGATTCGTTGTAGCAGAGAGGGGTGAATGTTCATTGTGGCTACGGCGATGATTCCGGGAATCGACACCACCACGCGTCGGTCGCCCTTGATGCGCATGAATGTGCCTTCGGCGCCCTCAAATATTCCGCCAAGTATCTTCACCTTGTCGCCTTTTTTGAAATCCATAGGCGCTTCGTCGAGATAGATGAGTTGTTCGTTGTTTGTGCCAGCCACTGCTATGAAATTGTCCATCTGTCGGCGGGGCACCACCATGGGGCGTTGTGTCTCGCGGTTCATGATGTAGCGGATGGGCAGGGCGGTAGTGGATTTGTATTGTGCCATAGTGGCTTGGTCGGCGAGCATGAATATGAGGTTGTGAATGGCGGGAACCAATCGCCTCACCCGTTTATCATCAACGGTTTTATAGACGTAGTGCATTGGCAGGAAATTTTCGATTCCTCGCTCGTCAAGGTCGGCTTTGACTTTGAGTTCGCGGTTGTAGGTCACGCGAATGGCATACCATTGCCTTTGGTCGGTATAAGTGGCGATATCGGGTTGTAGTTTGTTCATGTCGAAAAAAAATAGCACGGGATGAATCGTTGTGATTCCCTCCCGTGCACAAAGGTAATAAAAAATTTCTTAAAAGTGCTTTCCCATTATTTCACTATCAGAGTGCTGCCAGCAGAGTGTGCAGTGAATTGTGGCGCATATTGGCATTGAATGGTGGCGATGCCCACGTTGAATTTGCCAGGGTTGGTGACGTATACGTCGTAGCCAATCACGTAAGTGCCCTTGTCGATGCCTGGAATGAAGATGTTGGTCTGCGAATCTTTTGTTTCGCGATACATCCACACCCCGTCGATGTAGTCGTAACCAGAGAGCTTGTCTACTGGTTCGAAGCATGCGCCACGCTCGTCGGTGAGAGTGAGGTATTCAAGCGATTTGCCGCACTTGATGGAGCATTGCACTCTCACTTTGTCGCCCACCTTGAGGTTCTTGGCCTTGCTGAGTTTGCCGTCGCTGTCATATACGAGTAACGATTTCTCGATTGAAAGGTCGTCGACCTTTGCCGACTTAATCTCCTTCATAGTAGCTTCGCCTTGCATATACAGAGCACCCCATGCAGGGCTTGTGCTTTGTGCGCGATGTATGGTGATGTCTTTGCCCATCACGTCGCTCAGCGTGACGTCTTTGCGGGTGTATCCCAAGAAGCGGTCAACGTCGCTAAATGCGATTTGCTCACCGCCGATGGTGATTGTTGGAGCGATGCCGTTGGTGAGCCATTTGCTGCCGGTGGCAAGTATGCTGTAGACGGCTTCGCTGGCAAGGCTTGTTCCGCCCCAGTCGTTGGTTTGCTTGTTGAGCAATATCCATTTGCGTATTTGGTCGATTTCGTCGGTTCGGTTGTCCACTTCGTTGAGCGCTTGCAGGATGATGGCAGTTGTTGCCAAACGGTTGTTGCCGCGCCACCAACTTGGAGAAATTGCGTCCCAGTACATGCCACGGGCAGGGGTGGTGATGCAGAACTGGCGAATCGATTCGGTGATTTGTCGTGCAGTCTTATCCTCGCCGTTGTTGTGCAGAGTGAGGGCATAAAATGCTTTCTCGGCGATTGGCTGATTTTTCCATTCGCCTTTAATTGCGCTAATGATCTTAGCGATGTATTTGCGGGTTTCGTGAGGAATGGCAATTTCCGGATACATTGTGCGCACATAGGCATAATCGCTATAGGCGAGCCAATATGGCTTGTGTTTCTTGTCGGTGAAAATCTTCAGATGCTCGGCATCGTAGTATTTCATTGCACGGCTTATCATGTTGTCGATTCTGTTGTCGGAGATTGTGTAGCCAAGGTGATGAGTGCGGGCGATGAATTCAAGCACGGTGCCTGTGCAGTAGAGCGAGCTTTCGCAGCCGTTGCACTTAATCCACGCGAATCCGCCGTCAGGCATCTGCAGGTCGAGGAGTTTTGTCACTATTTTACCGATGTTTTCGGTACAATATGTCTCGTTGAAGAGTTCGGCCAGTTTCGACATTCTCAATGTTTGGCGGTCGGCCTCGTTGATCCATGGCGATGCCAAAAGAGAGCCTATCTTCAGGTCGCTATTGCGAGCGAGCGCCGAAACGAGCGGGCTCTGTGTGCTGTCTTGCTTTTGCCAGTAGGTGATAGCCTCGGCAAATTGTGGGTTTTGCTTTGCGAGTCCTTGTGCAAGCGACAGCGCGAAGAGCGAGTGCACGAGAGATGTGGATGTGCGAGCATCGTTGTCTAAGATTGTAGGCAACGCTGTGGCGCAATACCACACAGGGTTGTCGCAATACTCAAGGGTGACCTTCGATGCGCGGTCCATTCTCGGTAATTCGCCGGTGAAATCGCTGTTGTTGGCATCGATATAGAATGGCATTGTCTCAATGACTGGCGAAATGTCGCTGAGGATTGGCACCATCACTTGCTCGCCGTCGCCACAGCCATTGGTGGCTGCTTTGATGCGGAAGCCGATGAAGTTGGCATTGGCAGGCACATCGTAGTTGATGGTCACGGCTGTGTCGCTCATTGCCGCGAGTTGGCTGTCGAATTCTTTTGTGGCGATGACTTTGTCGGTACGAGGGTCGAAAAGCTCGATTACGCCGTTGTATTGCACGGCTTCATCGCTCTTGTTTGCCACGTTGGCGGCGAGAGTAACTTGGTCGCCAGAGCGTAGGAAGCGAGGCATATTGGCCTTCACCATCAATGGTCGGCTGGTGATTACGTCGCGCTGTATGCCGCCGAAGAGTCCGTCGACAGAATAGGCAAGAGTTTGCATTATCCAAGTGGTGTTGAAGTTAGGAACTTCAAATTCCACGGTGTAATAGCCCTTGTCGTCGGTGGTAATGTTTGGTATCCAGAGAGCGGTTTTCACATCGCTTTCGCGCAATGTGATGTTGCTTAAATCTTCCATTTGTGCACCGCTGTCGTTGGCTGCATCGCTTTCTCCTTCTTCATCGCCAAGAAATGCCGCTGCGGGCTCAGCCATCATTTTTTCTTCTACCATAACTTCGTCGTGTTTCGACATTAACATCATACGTTGCTTGCCGCCACGGGCCATCAATGAAGTTCCATAGGCGATGAATGAGTTATGGTCTGCGGGGGCGTATCCATAGTAGTTGAAGCACGGATCATTGAGAGTGAAATTTGTGCGATAAGAGTATGGATATGTCCAGTTGGCTGATGTGTTATAGTCGTAGCTGTGCTCTAATTCTAAGCTTTGAATTAGGCTGTGGCTATAGAAATGTGGCTTGTAGTTGCACCAGATGTTGCTGCTGATGCTATTGATGGCTTTGTCGGTCATGGCAAGCAGGGCAGCGCCTTTTAGTGGTGTGCCGTGGTTGTCGATAAGGCGGAAAGTCCATTTCTCTTTTGCCCCAGGAGTGAGTTTGTCGCGGAAGGTGACGGTCTCTACTTGGGCTTTAACGGAGCGCTTCGGTGATATCACAGAAAACCCTTCTTTGTACTGCTTGCCATCGCGGACAACGATGAATCTCACCTTCATCTCCTCGTTTTCGCCAGTAGGCATAGGCAGATTCACTGTGTGTAGGCCTTTGCTGAGTTGTATCCATTGTTTTGTCACCGACTTGTTGCTCTCGGTGAGGCAGAAGATGTGGGTATCTGGTTCGGTGGTGCCCACGGTGATGCGCGCAACGTTGTCGTCGCCAGTTTTGCGTCCGCAGGTCGGAACCCAAAGCACGCTCTCCACAGGGCACTGTTTGTCGCTTTCCTTATATAATATGATGATGGATGAGTCTTCTTTGGCCAAACCGCTTGCGTCTGCCACGGTGATGATGTATTGGCCAGAAGGCAGAGCCGTAAGGTCGATTTTCGGAGCATCGGAGCGGAAGGTGCCCTTTGCCACGACTGTGCTATCGGTTGTGGTCACAGTGTAGTTGCATGTGAAATTCTTGTCGTCGGGGTCGGAACTCTCTATCGACACTGGGAGCGTGATTGGACGGTTGTTGATAAATGTCGTTTCGCTGCCAATTGAAATCTTGCGGTGTGAACCGATAAAGAAATTGTGGTTGCATGATTGCGTTTCACCAGTGTTGTTGGTGCAGCTGGCTTCCACGCTATAGATATTGGCAATCCAGCGCTCGCGAGAGTTGGTGTTTTCGTCAAACATGTCGCGAGGTAGGGTGATTGTGAACTCGCCTTTGGCATTGGTGGTGACAGTGTCTTGTTTTAGGAAGTTGTCGTCGATGTTCATCCAATAGAACCATTGGCTTTTTGTGATAGAGAATGCCACTTGCGTGTTTGCCACAGGCATGCCGGCATAGGTTTGCGCCTTGCCACATAGAGTGACGTCTTCGTTCTTGTTGTAGCTGCGACGAGCGTCGTCGAAAGACACAAAGAACGAAGGGGTCTTGTATTCGCTCACGTTGATGTATTTGCGCTGGTATAGGCCATGCTTAGAGATGACGAGGCTAAACGAACCGTTCATACGGTCGGTCGGAATCTTGAATTCTCCGTTGATTCTGCCCATGTCGTCGGTGGAGAGGGTGTCTTTGGCAACTGTCTTGTAGTTGCTGTCGACAAACTCAATGCTGAGTTTCTCACCTTTGGCTGGTGATTTGATGAAGTCGTCGCACTGAAATAGGAGCACGGAATACTTCATAGTTTCACCAGGGCGATAGACCGCCAAGTCGGTAAATATCTCGGCAGAGAGAGCTTTATCGGTGCTGTTGTTGTATGAGCGGATGTTATATCGTTGGGTGTATTTTGTGTCGTTGCCTTTCTCGAAGAAAAAGTTGGCATAAGTGCCATCGAGCGAAGATGGCATCTTTATCATGCCGTTGGCATCGGTTGTGCCAAGCAATGACTTTTGGCGCTTGGAGGTTTTATAACTCACTTTCACTCCAGCAAGTGGTGCGCCTGTGCCGCGGTGTATTACGTAGATGTATTGGCCGGTGTTGTCGGCGATGAGAAATGAGCAGATGTCGGTGATTGTGGTTGCATTAAGCCCGTATTTTGGCTGTTGCTGCTTGCCTGCGACTACAAACGATGGCACAAACAGATATTCACCATAAGGAAGCTTGTCGATGGTGTGCTTAATCTGTGATTTGTAGAAAATAGAGTCGCCATCGGCGTGATAGGTGTATTTCTTAACGAGTTTGTTAGGGATGTTGTCGCCATTCTTGCTTTTTGTCACGGTGTATATGCCGATGGTGTAGTCGTTTACGTTTTGCACGTTGGCAGTCAGACTGATATCGTTTTGGCTAACATAATGCTCTTCAGCAAAGACGTTCACGCTTTTTTGCTCAATAAAGTAGATTTTTGCTCTGATGGCAGGGGTGAATGGAGATTTTGGAAAACGCGCAACGTAGTCCTTGAAAAGACGATAGCATTCAAGGACTTGCGATTGGTGGTCGGTGCTTGTGTCTTCGTGTATAGCATCGGAGTCAATGCCATAAGTGCTATAGTCGATTTCGTTCAGCGCCATGCCACTTTCCATAAATTGTGAGTATTGCTTGTAAAGCTTTAGGAATTGCTTTTCGCTATCGGCTACGTTTAAGTTGGCGTTTTCGATATTCTTGATTGCGAGATAGATTGATGGCGCTACGTCGCCCTTGTGAAAGTCGGCCCATTGGCTAAGAAGCGATTTGGTGTTGTCGCCGTTCAAGCGGCTTTCTATGCGCTTGCTATAGGCGAAGTCGAGCAGAGTGGGGAAATATTTGGCATCGGCCTTGATGATCGGTTGATATTTTGTGATAGGAAATGTGCGTAGCTGCTCGATCTTGCTGAACGCCTCATCGTAGAGTTCGGTGATGCGTTTGTTGAAGTCGTCGCTATTCCATTCGCTTAGGTCGGCAGGATAGGTGTCGTGTTTTTCCTTGCGATCGCCGTAGGTGTTTTGTGATAAGCCGGTGTAAAAGTCAGCCTCAAGCATGGCGAGGATTGCGGCGTAGTCGGCCGCAGTTTCTTTTTGTCGGTAGTGCTCTATCTTGTTGATGCATTCTTGTGCATTGTCGTTGGAGATAAGCGTTTGGGCCACGGAGTGGCGAATCAGGGCGTCGCAGAGTTGTGTCTTGTCGCCCGATTTCTCGGCTTTTTTGAGGTCGGCCAATGCGTTGGTCGACACGGTTTTCGGGTAGTTGAAGTCGGGCGTAGTGCCGGCATTCATATTAAAGATATTCATACTAAATAAAGATATTAGTGCTAAGATTTTTGTAAATAGTTTCTGTTTCATAGCGGTGCAATTGTTGTGCCAAATGCAAAAATCCCTTAATATTAAAGAATGACAAGTGAAATACAAATCAGACGTTAATACTAAGGGATAGAGTATTTTAGCAAGTTAGTTTTTTGATGAATTTGAAGACTGTATAAATCTTTAAGTGTATGTTTTTGAATTATTGTTTTCGTTTGGCCTGCTTGCTGTGCGAAATCATGCTTTTCGCGAAGCGGTTTTCTGCGCGCTTGAGCAAGAATAATTGTTTGCTGGTGAGTATTTTCGCGAATTTTTTGAAATACTCATCTTCGATTTGTGCGCACTTTTGCGTTGTTTCTGAAAGGGCCTCAGCGGTCTTGGCGTATTCAAGGTCGCTAACAGGATCTTTAGAATTGCTCACTTTGGCTTCGAGGTCGCGAGCTTCTTTGTTCACTTGATACACCTCTTCCTCCATTTGCTCGTAAAGCGGAATAAATTCCTCTTGTTGATCTTTGGTCAACTCCATTTCTTTCACAAGCATATCGTGCTTGTAGGTGCGTACGCCCTTGAGCCACTCGGTGCGGTTGGGGCGAGAGCCTGATTTGCGCTGCTGAGCCGATACTGGCATGGCGAGTGCAAGTGTTAAGGCAAATATTATGAGTGTAGGTGTCTTCATTGTTGCAATTTCGTGATTTGCTTAAAAAAAAGAATGAATGTTACTCCTAATGGGGGAGGTAACGATATTATTTGTTGTTGTCGCTGCCGATGAGCTGTATGCCAGAATTCTCGGTGTCTACGCTGTCCTCATAGGTGAGAACATCATATTCGTTGAGGCTTTCTTGAAGCATAAGGTCGTCAATGTTCTTCTCGTCGTCGAGGCCGTTGACGATGGCTTGAATTTGCGACTTGGTGCTGCTGACGCCACTCATGTCGTTGAACACGTGCATCATACACCAAATACCTGCAAACATCGCTGCCATATATACGTATGGGCGAACACGCACCCACAACGATGGCTTGACTTGTGGAGTAAGAACAGGCTCGGGAAGCGACTCCATCATCTTCTTGTTGAAATCGGCGAAATAGTTTTCGGGAACTTTGAAGCCAGAGTCTTTGCCCAATTTAGATAATATGTCCAATTCTTCTTTCATTCGCTTGGTTTGACTATGAGAAATTGAAAAGGTTTAATCGTTTTCCTCAAAAAAAGTCTCGATTTTTTTCAAAGCGTGGTGGTAACTGGCTTTGAGAGCCCCCACAGAGGTTCCGAGGATTTCCGACATATCTTCATATTTCATTTCGTCGTAGTAGCGCATGTTGAACACCAGACGCTGTTTTTCGGGCAGACTGTTGATGGCGCGTTGCAGTTTTATCTGTGCTTCGTCGCCGTCGAAATATTGGTCGCTTTCGATATTATTGAGCAGAAAAGAGTCGTCGTCGATAGAGGCTTCGTTGCGGGCGCGCTCTTTGTTGATAAAGGTTATCGATTCGTTGATGGCGATTTTGTAAAGCCATGTCGACAATTTCGCTGTTCCGCGGAAATTGTCGATGTTGCTCCATGCCTTTAGAAATGTGTTTTGGAGAATGTCGTTGGCATCGTCGTGATTGTACACCATGCGGCGGATTTGCCAGTATAACCCCTGAGAATACTGCTCGATGATTTTGCTAAACGCTGCGTGGCAGCGCTTAGGGTCGTGCAGTTCGTCCATTAAGATTTCCTCGTTGGGGGTAATGCTTGATGCCATTTATTCTTTGTTAATATTAATTTTTGCTAAGTTAATTCAAAGTTTTCAGATATAAAATAACTTGCCTTTTGGGAGGCGTATTTTTTGAAAATTTTAATAAAATATTAACTCCTATTGATAGTTGTGGCAGGAGTAAGCACTAAAAATGACCAATTTGTGATGGAGGGGGTGGCGCTTTTGAAAACAAAAACGAGGGCTGTGCGTAAAAAAATGCACAGCCCCCCTATGATATTAGGATCACCTAATCTAAAGTTGATTTAATTGTAATATTGAATTTATTGTTGATTTTCGATTTTCTTAGCAAGTGTACCGTTGGTGGTGCACAACATGCCCATACATCTGAACATTCCTGAGAAGACGCCTTCTTGCACCTTTACGGTCATGTCGATGTTGGTAACTGTGCGCTTTTCCATAGGCACGCCATCGCTTGTGGGCACAATCTTGTCGGCTTCTAAATGATAGCCTGTTGGGGTGTAGGTGTAAGGAACGCCAGGGATTGTGATTTCCGACAATATTGGGCTTTCTTCCACGAAGCGGATTTTGTTGATGATGATGTCGGCGGTCTTCTTCTCGAGGTTGATGCGGAAGGTGTAGACTGCGTCTTTGCATTCATATCCAGTAGAGCCCATGCTTGTGAGAGTGGTGGTGTAAGGGTGAGAGATCTCGTTTTTGCTTGCAAACACTATCTTGCCGTTCAAGCGGTAGTTAACACCGATGTTGTCGTGGGTGGCATCAATCATTTCGCCCACTTGAAGGAATCCGTCTAGGTTGTCGACAGAGAATCCCATGCTCTTATCGTTGGCATCGAGGGCTTGGGCGCTTGTTGCTGAGAAGCAGTAGCCGCGAGCGTAGTCGTATTTCACCTTCAAATCTTTAAATTCGGCGATTTTTGTTTCTTCGCCAACCAATATAGGCATTGTGAGGCGAGCTGTGGCTTCGTTGACGTTGATCTTGAGCGCAATTCTGCCTTTTGTGGCTGTGTAGTCTTCGCCGTTATTGGTTACTACGATGATTTCGTCGCTGAGAGTTTGGGTCATCTCATGTCGGTTTGTGTCGAGGCATGATGAGAGGTTGATTGCCATTGCGGCAACTGCCAAAACTGATAATAATCTTTTTACCATAATTTTTAATATGTTTGTCTATTTGTTTGTTGTTATATCTGTTGATTAAAAAAAGTAGCGGAACGTAGCGCCAAGTTGGCGAGGATGGCCTTGCTGCACAAATCCGTGCCCGATCGACACGAAGTAGAATGAACCGTAGCTTGTGTCGGTGAGGTTTTTGCCCCATACGTTGAGCGAGTAGTGACGGCCGTTGAATTGCACATGAGCACCAAGCAGGGCGTAGAGGTTCTGAGTTTGGGTGTTGGCTTCGTCCCAGAATATTTTGCCGATAGCCTTGGCGTTGATGTTGAATGAAATGCTTCGCAGCCAGTCGAGGCCGGTAGGCAGTGTGTAGTGTGCTTCGCCGTAGAAGGTGTTGCGTGGGGCGTAAGGCAACACGTTGTGCGCCATGTTGAGTTTGCCGTTGTTGTATTCAATGAATCGGGCGTCGGTAAATCCGTAGTTTGCCGCAGCGCCAAGTCGGTCGGTTATTTGATAGCGAAGCGATAGTTCGCCGCCGAGACTGCGCGATTTTCCCGCATTAGTCATGATTCGCCCGGTGGTGGTGCCGTCGGGGAAAACGGTGAGTTGCTGGTCGGTGCAGTGGATGTAGAATAGCGAAATATCTGCGGAGAAATCGCCGTTTAGCCATTCCAAGTGGCTGCCGAGTTCGTATGTCCAAGCCTTTTCGGGTTTGTAGCCCACAATCTTGTCAACATCGTAGTCCATGCCGATGCCCATCTTGTTGATGATGCGCTGCTGTAGCACGTCGGAGAACATCTGCGTGTTGTAGCCGCCGGCCTTATATCCCTTCGACACCGATGCGTAGATGCTTGATTGGCTCATCTGTGGCAACGAATATGTGATTGCTACTTTCGGCAAGATTTGGAAAAACGATTTGTCGAGTTTGCCGTGGTCGTCGATGGTGACGTCGTCGTGGCGGAATAGTTCGGTGCTTCCGTCGGGGAGGATGTGGTTGATGTTATAACCGGTGTTGCAGAAGCTATTGAAATCAAGAGCCGTGTGCTCGAAATCTCCGCGTATTCCGGCTGTGAAGGTCCAATCACCAGCAGTGTATTGCGATTGGTGATAGAGTGCAAATCCGTAGTTTGGCATTGTGAATTTGCTGCCAAGCACAAAGCTGCGAGTATCCCAAGCGATAGGGTAATCAGGGTTGGCGTTGTTGCGTTTTTGTTCGATTAAATCGGCAATTCCGGTGTTTTTGAATGTCACAGGTGCATCCATTTCGGTGTGGCGATAAAACGCGAAAGCGCCGGCGAGCCAGTTGTAGCGGCTTCGCTTGTCGTTGCCTCGGATAATCACATCTTCGGTGAATGAATATTCTCGATTGGCTTGAGTGAGGGTGAAGTAATCGAGCGGCAGGAAGTCTTGGTCGAGCGTCATATTGTCGTCGCTATATTGCAGGCTTGTAACGCTCGAAATGCTGAAATTTCTTCGATTAATTCGCAGTGTAAGGCCGTCGCTCAGTGCTGTGCGGCGGTAGAAGCAAGTATCGTTGTAACTAATCTTGCCGGTGTCGATAAACTTATATGGGTAGCCGCCTTGACGCACTATCGATATTGCGGCCACATTCTCGAGGCTGATGCCATTTGCGTCGTTGTATTCCACCTTGATGCGGCCGCTGCCATTGTGCTCCCAATCGCAATTTTTGCCATTGTATTCGTTGGTGTAGAAACCATCGGTGCTGCCGTATTGGGCAGTGGCCGATATGCCTAACGATGGCTTCAACTTGGCGTAGTGGCTTGCCGAGAAGCGCATGGTGTTGCCCGACGAATATTCGGCAGATAGGCGTGTGCCCTGATAGGAGAGTGGCGACAGGGTGTAGATGTTGATTACGCCACCCATGGTGTTGCGCCCGAACAACGAACTTTGTGGTCCGCGCAGCATTTCCACGCGGCTGATGTCGGATAAATCGAAGTCGTAGTTGTTCTTATTGAGGATGGGCACATTGTCGATGTTGAGCCCCACTACGGGTTGGTCGATGCGCGACCCGAGGCCACGCACATAGATGGTGCTTGTGATGCGCGATCCGTAGTCGGGGATGATAATGTTTGGAGCTATCTCGCTTGCCGTTTTTGCCGAGAGTATCTGGTTGCGCTCGGCAGAGCGACGGTCGATGACCGTTGCCGAAATTGCTTGGTTGCGCAAGTGTGTGCCGTGCTTGATGGCGGTGATTGAAATGGGGGTGAGGCTGACTGTGGTGTCGGCTACCTCTTTCGCTGATACTGCCGAAGTTGCGGCTGTGCTAAAGGCTACAAGATAGAGTGCAAATTTTTTAATCATGTTGCAAAATTACAGCATTCTGGTGATACTGGCAATCACAACATGTAGTGAAAATGTTGTGAGGTGACAAATTGCTGATGTAATGGCGTTACAATTGTCTTGAAAATTGTGCGAAGTTGGGGTTTTTGTGCTGAAGAAAAGTTGTTTAGCAAAAAGATTTTAGTATCTTTGCAATGCTAAAAGTGTATTTTATGCCCGTTTGGGTGATTAATAACGGCTAAGCCTTTGAGCGTTAGTGCGATGTGATAATTATGAAGCGACAAACGAATGAAACCTTATGCAAGCAAGGCATGTGTCGAGAGATGTATGCCCATTTGGTGTGTATATATGGAGGAATTTCGGCTTTTTATTGTCAAAACGGGAGGAATGTGCGGTGAAGGCAAGATGATGAGTGTGGAACACGGTTGTGAATGAAGAGAAACGTGGCTCGACGCTCATCAAAGTTTTTTTAAGAGAGAATAAATTTAATAATTGATATAAAAATTTTTATGGAATCAGCAGTATTCGGAATCTCAAGCACAACGATGATGATTGTTGCAATCCTCACCGGCGCATTGCTGGTGTTTGCAGCTCTGCTCATCGCTAAGCTTATCGGACCTCGCTCGTTCACTTCGATGAAGTCGGACCCATATGAGTGCGGTATCCCAACTCGTGGTGAGTCGATGATCCAGTTCAAGGCAGGTTATTATTTGTTTGCAATCCTGTTCTTGATGTTCGACGTTGAAACTACATTCTTGTTCCCTTGGGCTACAGTATGTAGCAAAATCGGCACAACTGGTCTTATCAGTGTTGGCGTTTTCTTGGTAATATTGGTTTTAGGCCTTGCTTATGCTTGGCGGAAAGGAGCACTGAGATGGGAGTAAATATTAAGAGCATGAAGTATGAGGACTTCAAGGATAATGAATACATTGACAGCCTCGTAGCAGAATTGAAAGCCGCTGGAACTAACGTGATGGTGGGCAAATTGGATGAGTTGATAAACTGGGGACGCTCAAATTCTCTTTGGCCATTGTGCTTCGGTACAAGCTGCTGCGCCATCGAGTTTATGGCTTTGGGTGCAGCCCGTTATGATATGGCACGCTTTGGTTTTGAGGTTGCTCGTAACTCACCTCGCCAAGCCGACTATATCATGGTGCAAGGCACAATCGTGCATCGCATGGCTCCAGCTGTGCTTCGCCTTTATGAGCAACTCGCCGAACCTAAATATGTGATTGCTTGTGGCGGTTGCGCCGTTTCTGGCGGTCCGTTTAAAAACTCTTATTGCGTGTTGCCAGGTGTAGACAAGATTCTTCCTGTAGACGTGTATATGCCAGGCTGTCCTCCACGTCCTGAGGCTATGTTCTATGGCTTGATGCAGCTTCAACGCAAGATCAAGGTGCAGAAATTCTTTGGCGGCGTAAACCGTAAGGAGAAAATCAAGGAATTCTTCGCCAGCCATCCTGAGGATGCTAAGCAGATGTAATAGGGCAGATGCTTAGGAAAACAGAGAAATAAAAAACATTAGATAACACAGTATATACATATTTATATATAATGGTAAATATACAAGAAAAAATCAGTGCGCTTTGCCCGGCAGTAACCTTCGAAGAGGCTGACCGCCTGGTGGTGACTGTTGAGGAAAAGCACTGGCATGCGCTTGCTAAGGCTCTCAAGGATGATGCCGACCTGCAGTTTGATATGCTTTCTGCTGTGGTGGGTATGGACTGGAAAGATGCTTTTGGTGTGATGTATTATCTCACATCTACTGCCACATGGCAAATGATTGCTGTGAAGGTGATTGCGGCTGACCGCGAAAACCCTATGATTCACACAGTGAGCGACATTTGGGGCGTTGCAAACTTCCAAGAGCGCGAAGTGTATGACTTCTTCGGAATCAAGTTTATCAATCACCCCGACATGCGCCGCTTCTTCTTGCGCAACGACTGGGTGGGATATCCTCTCCGCAAGGACTATGACGCTAATCCAGAAATCAACCCTATTCGCCTTGAACCAGAGGTGAACGAAGACGATACATTCTCAATCGTAGAAGACGAAAACGGCAATCTCACCAAGGTGGAGAAAAAGGTGTTTGGTAAGGACGAATATGTAGTGAACTTCGGTCCTCAACACCCATCTACTCACGGTGTTATGCGTCTTCGTGCTTCGCTCAACGGTGAGATTATCAAGAAGGTAGACGTGATGTCGGGATACATTCACCGCGGTATAGAGAAATTGTGCGAGGGAATGACTTATCCTCAGACATTGTTCTTCCCTGACCGTATGGACTATATGAGTGCTCATCAAAACCGTCATTGCTTGTGCATGTGCATCGAGAAGGCTCTCGGCATTGAAGTGCCACGCCGCGCTCAAGTGATACGTGTGATGATGGACGAATTGATGCGTATCAGCTCGCATTTGCTTTCATACGGCTGTTTGACCATGGATATGGGTGCTACCACAGCATTCTTCTATGGCTTCCGCGAACGTGAAGACGTTCTCGACATTTTTGAAAAGACTTGCGGTGCTCGTATGTCGCTCCACTACAACGTGATTGGTGGTGTGGTAGCCGACTTGCACGAAGACTTCCAAAAAGACGTTAAGGCATTTATCCCTAAGATGCGCAAGGCATTGAAGGAATATCATAAGTTGTATACTGGCAACGTGATTGCTCGCAATCGTATGATCGGCATCGGCGAGCTCTCTAAGGAAGACGCTATCAGCTATGCTGTTACTGGTCCTTCAGGACGTGCTTCTGGCTTCGCTTGCGACGTGCGCAAACACCGTCCATACTCAATCTACGGTGAATTGGATTTCAAGGAAATTGTTCGCACCAATGGCGACTGCTACGACCGTTATCTCAACCGTCTTGATGAGATTGAAGAGAGTCTTAAGATTCTTGAGCAACTCGTTGACAACATCCCAGAAGGCGAAATCTGCGCTAAGGTGCCTAAGGTGGTGAAATTGCCTGTTGGCCGCTGGTATCAAGAGGTGGAAGCAAGCCGTGGTATCTTCGGCGTGTATATCGAGAGCGATGGTGGCAAGGCTGCTTACCGTATGCACTTCCAAAGCCCATGCTTTAATCTTGTGGGTGTGATGGATAGCTGCTGCCAAGGTCACATGATTGCCGACTTGATTACAATCGGTGCTGCACTCGACTATGTGATTCCAGATATTGACAGATAATAATAACGATAGAAATATAACGATAGAAATATGTTTGACTTTGGTATAGTTACAAACTGGATTAACAATCTGTTGAACAGCTTTATGCCTGAATGGCTAACAGTGTGCGTGGAGAGCGTGCTTGTGATTGTTGCATTGTTGCTGCTCTACTCTGTGTTGGCTATTTTCTACATCTTCTACGAACGTAAGTTGTGTGGATGGATACAATGTCGCCTTGGCCCGATGCGTGTGGGTCCTTGGGGCTTGTGCCAGGTGTTTGCCGACGTGTTTAAGATTCTTCTTAAGGAAATCATCCAACTGAAGAACACTGATAAGTTCTTGTTTGCTCTTGCTCCTTACTTGGTGATCATCGCTTCAATGCTCGTGTTTGCTAATCTTCCTTGGGGTAATGGCTTGCAAATCATCGATTTCAACATCGGTGTGTTCTTTATGATTGCTGCATCTTCGATTGGTGTAATCGGCATTCTGCTTGCAGGATGGTCGAGCAACAATAAATATGCATTGATTGGTGCTATGCGTAGTGGTGCTCAAATGATTAGCTATGAGCTTTCTGTGGGCATTTCTATCATGACTATGGTGCTCCTCACTGGCACACTCTCAGTGACTGGCATCGTGGAGGCTCAAGCCGACGGATGGCTTATCTTCCGTGGTCACATTCCAGCGGTGATTGCATTTATCATCTATTTGATTGCTGCAAATGCTGAGACCAACCGTGGCCCATTCGATATGCCTGAGGCTGAGCATGAGTTGACAGCAGGTTACCACACTGAGTATTCTGGTATCCACTTTGGTTTCTTCTACTTGGCTGAATACCTCAACTTGTTTATCGTTTCTGGTATTGCTTCGTTGATGTTCCTTGGTGGCTGGATGCCATTGCATATCCCAGGATGGGACGCATTCAACTCGGTGATGGACTTCATTCCATCAGTATTCTGGTTTATTGGTAAGGCGATTTTCGTATCGTTCTTGATGATTTGGATTCGTTGGACATATCCACGTGTTCGTATCGACCAGATGTTGGCGCTTGAATGGAAGTATCTCATGCCTTTCGGCCTCTTCAACTTGGTGCTTATGGCACTCTGCGTGAGCTTCGGATGGCACTTCTAAAAAATAGACATTTTTAGTATATAAAGATATAATCACAGATTATGAACGAGAAATATGGAATAATCACTCAGGTAATCGGCCCGGTTGTCGACGTCGCTTTTGAAGGCGAGGGCAACGAGGTGCCAGCTATCTACACAGCCTTGAAAGTGCCTAGGGCAGATGGCTCTGAGTTGATTCTTGAAGTTGAACAGCACATCGGTGAAGATACTGTGCGTGCAGTGGCTATGGAAAGTACTGATGGCTTGCAACGCGGTATGAAGGTGGTGAATGTGGGTCAACCTATTTCGGTGCCTACAGGTAACCAAGTGAAAGGTCGTCTGCTGAACGTAGTAGGTCAGCCTATCGACCACTTGACCCCAATTGCTGATGAAAAACGCAGAGCGATACACCAACCAGCTCCGTCATTCTCAGATTTGACGATTTCTTCTGAAATCTTGTTCACTGGTATTAAGGTTATCGACTTGCTCGAGCCTTATAGCAAGGGTGGTAAAATCGGTTTGTTCGGTGGTGCCGGTGTAGGTAAGACTGTGCTTATTATGGAGTTGATCCATAATATTGCTCACGGTCACAATGGTTTCTCTGTATTTACAGGCGTTGGTGAACGTACACGTGAGGGTAACGACTTGCTTCGTGAAATGATTGAGAGCGGCGTTATCAAGTATGGTAAGAAATTTGAGGAAGGCCTCGAAAAGGGCGAATGGAATATCGACGACGTTGATATGGACCAAGTGGCTCAATCGCAGGCTGCACTTGTGTTCGGCCAGATGAACGAACCACCGGGCGCACGTCTTCGTGTGGCTTTGTCGGGTCTTACAGTGGCCGAGCAATTCCGCGATCAAGATGGCGGTGGTAAGGATATCCTTCTTTTCATCGACAATATCTTCCGTTTCACTCAGGCTGGTTCTGAGGTGTCGGCGCTTTTGGGCCGTATGCCATCGGCTGTGGGTTATCAACCAACTTTGGCTTCTGAAATGGGTGCTTTGCAGGAACGTATCACTTCCACTAAGCAAGGTAGTATCACCTCTGTGCAAGCAATCTATGTGCCTGCCGACGACTTGACCGACCCTGCTCCTGCCACAACATTCAGCTTCTTGGACGCTACCACAGTGCTTAGCCGTAAGATTGCTGAGCTTGGTATCTATCCAGCCGTTGACCCTCTTGACTCTACTTCTCGTATTCTTGACCCTAACATCATCGGTGAAGAACACTATCAAGTGGCTCAGAGCGTGAAGCAATTGCTTCAGAAGTACAACGAGCTTCAAGATATCATTGCCATCCTCGGTGTGGACGAATTGAGCGATGCCGACAAACTCGTGGTGTCACGCGCACGTCGTGCTCAACGCTTCTTGTCGCAACCATTCTTCGTGGCTGAGCAGTTCACTGGTCTGCCAGGTGTGATGGTGCCATTGAGCGAAACCATTCGCGGATTTAAGATGATTCTTAGCGGTGAAATGGACGAATATCCAGAACAGGCATTCTTGAATGTCGGCACTATCGATGAAGCCATTGCCAAGGGTAAGAAACTTCTTGCCGAGGTGGGCTAAGGATTATATTAAGACAAATTATTTAACAAGTAAGATACGATGACACTAAAAATAATATCAGCAGAGCAGATAGAATTTGAGGGCGAGGTGACCTTGGTGTCGCTGCCTGGTGAAATGGGGCTTTTTGAGGTGCTGAACAATCACGCAGCCTTGATAGCTTCGCTCACTGCTGGAAAAGTTGGTTATGTGAATATCGATGGCACACGCTCAACTCGTGAAATTCGCGGCGGCGTGGCAGATATCAACAACAACGTGGTGTCAGTTTGCATTTATTAATGTAGTAGGATTATGAAGAAAGTTTTGCTCACAATGGTTATGGCTCTTGCAGCGTTGCTTATGGCAATGCCTGCCAATGCGGCTATGACCTCGGAAGAGGGTGAAAGCCTCAACCCGAAAGAGATTATTTTCCATCACTTGGGAGATGCTTACGGGTGGGAAGTGCCTTTCTCTCATAGTCAACGCATTCCATTGCCTGTCATTGTTCGCGACGAGGCTGGAGCTTGGCACATGTTTAGCTCGGCTCGCGTGACCGATGGTGGAGAGTACGAAGGTTTCTACATTGCAAAAGAAGGCGAGTTTGCCAATAAAGTGGTAGCCAAGAGTGCGAGCGGCAGCGAATACCGCCCTCTCGACCTCTCGATTACCAAAGACGTGGCAGCCCTGTTTATTGCAGCTGCTGTGGTGATGCTCATAGCATTCAGCGTGGTGCGCTGGTATAAGAAGCACGGCATGCTTGCACCTCGCAAGGTGACAGCAAGCCTTGAGGCTCTTGTGGAGTTTATCTATATGGGAGTGATTCGCCCAACTATGGGCAGCAAGGCTCCTAAGTATGCTCCATATCTGCTCACAGTGTTCTTTTTCATCTTTGTGATGAACCTTTTGGGTTTGATGGTGATATTCCCTGGTGGTGCAAACCTCACGGGTAATGTGGCAGTGACACTTGTGTTGGCACTCTGCACATTCCTCATCACCAACCTTCGTGGCAGCAAACACTATTGGAAGGATATCTTCTGGCCAGACGTTCCAATCTGGTTGAAGTGTCCACTTCCGATTATGCAGGCGATAGAGGTGTTCGGCGTATTCACTAAGCCAGCGGCACTGTGTGTGCGTCTTTTCGCCAATATGATGGGCGGACACATGATAGTGATTGTGTTAACTTTGCTTATATTCATATTTGCAAGTTTTGGCCCAGTTGTTACTGGTGGCATCACCGTGTTCTCGGTTCTCTTCTCACTCTTTATGCTCTTGCTCGACACACTTGTGAGCTTCATTCAGGCTTTCGTGTTCACGATGCTAAGCACCCTGTTCATCTCGATGGCAGTGTGCGACCCACACGAGTCGGCGCATAGCGAGGAATAAAAAACAAGAAAAAACATTTTTCAGAAATAAAGAAAATATAAACAATAATTTTAAAAAAACTACAACTATGTTAGGATTAATTTTAGCGCAAGCAGCTGCCGGCGCAGCCCTTGCAAAAATAGGTGCATGTATTGGTGCAAGTATCGCTGTAATTGGTGCAGGTATTGGTATCGGTAAGATCGGTTCTTCTGCTATGGAAGCTATCGCACGTCAACCAGATTCAGCAGGCGACATTCGAAGCAATATGATCGTTATCGCTGCCCTTGTTGAAGGTGTTGCCTTGTTCGCTGTAATCGTTTGTATTCTTGCTTACTTCTTATAATAAAAAGTTACTGAATGGAACTCTTCACGCCTGAAATAGGCCTTGTGTTTTGGATGTTCGTCACCTTTGTTTTGCTGGTAGCGATATTGGCAAAGTTTGCGTGGCCAGCCATCATCAACATGATGGAGAAGCGCGCCGACCTGATCGACAAGGGTGTGATATATGCACAAAACGCAAAGGAACAGCTTGATAATGCAAAGGCTGAGGCTGCCACTTATGTAGCAGAGGCTCAGAAGCGTCAAGCAGAAATACTTCGTGAAGCCGACAAGATGAAAACTCAAATCATCGAGGAGGCTAAGGCTGCCGCTTCGGTGGAAGCTAAGAAGGTGATGGATGCTGCTAATGTGGCCATTGAGCAATCGCGCAAGGCTTCAGAAATGCAACTCCGCCAGGAGGTGAGCGCTTATGCCCTCACAATCGCAGAAAAGGTCATCAGAAAGAATCTTGCTGACGACGCTGCTCAAAACTCGCTGGTGAATAAACTATTGAATGAAGTAGAGAACAAAAACTAAACGGATATAGATTATGAACGACGGACTTATTCCTAACCGATATGCCAAAGCCCTCTATAAGCATGCTTGTGAGGTGGGAGAGGCTGCCGAAGTGTATGCCCAGATGAAGATGCTCGCCGAGAGCTTTGCTTCTGTCGATGGGCTGAAATCCACTATCGACAATCCTTTCATTGCCATTGAGGACAAGGAAAAGGTGCTTCTCAAAGCTTCCGGAGCCTCTAAGGGCGGTTCTCTCGACAAGTTCATATTTCTGGCTGACAAGCACAGCCGTATCACTATGCTGCAGGCTATGGCCTTGGCGTATGTGAAAATCTACCGCGCGGAGCAACGCATCTCGCAGGTGGAGATTGTAACGGCTTGCTCGTTGCCTGAAGAAAAGATTAAGGAAATAACTGCAACTGTCGGGAAATATCTTGATGGCCGCAGTCTCGAAACCTCTACTCGCGTCGACGAAAGTCTTATTGGCGGATTTGTGGTGAAGGTTGACTCGGTTGTTCTCGATGCTTCGGTTAAGAATGAATTGAAAAAATTGCGTTTGAAACTCCTAAGTTAAAATAGTGAGATGATAAACCCAAGTGAAATATCAGATATATTAAAACAAGAATTAAACGACGTAAACTCTAAAGTGTCGTTTGAGGAAGTGGGCACTGTTCTCGAAGTGGGTGATGGTGTGGCACACGTCTATGGCCTTGAAAATGTGCAAGCCAACGAACTTGTGGAATTTGAAAATGGCGTGACTGGTGTGGCAATGAACCTCGAAGAGAGCAATGTGGGTGTGATCCTTCTTGACAACGTTAATTCGATTAACGAGAACATGAAGGTGCGCCGCACTGGTGAGATTGCCTCTATCCCTGTGGGTGAGGGTCTGCTTGGCCGTGTAATCAACGTGCTTGGTAACCCTGTTGATGGCAAGGGCCCTGTTGATGGCAAGCTCCTGCGTTTGCCATTGGAACGTAAGGCACCAGGCGTTATCTTCCGCCAACCTGTGAAGCAACCACTTCAGACAGGTATTAAGGCAATCGACTCGATGGTGCCAATAGGCCGCGGTCAGCGCGAACTTATCATTGGCGACCGCCAAATCGGTAAGACTGCTATTGCTATTGATACCATCATCAATCAGAAGGCCAATTACGAGGCTGGTAAGCCAGTGTATTGTGTATATGTGGCTATCGGTCAGAAAGCTTCTACTGTGGCTTCAATTGTCAACCAATTGAACGTGCACGGTGCGCTTGCATATACAGTGGTGGTGGCAGCAACTGCTGCCGATAGTGCTGCGATGCGCTATTATGCACCATTTGCGGGTGTTGCTATCGGTGAGTATTTCCGCGACACTGGTCGTGATGCGCTCATTGTCTACGACGACCTTTCAAAGCAAGCTGTGGCATATCGTGAGCTCTCGCTTATCTTGAAGCGTCCTTCTGGTCGTGAGGCTTATCCTGGCGATATCTTCTATTTGCACTCTCGCTTGCTCGAGCGTGCTGCTAAGATTATCGACAATCAGAAGGTGGCAGAGTCGATGAACGACCTCCCAGAAGTCCTTCGCCCTATGGTGAAGGGTGGTGGTTCGCTCACCGCGCTCCCAATCATTGAAACTCAGGCTGGCGACGTGTCGGCATACATTCCTACCAACGTGATTTCTATCACCGACGGTCAGATATTCCTCGAGTCAGGATTGTTCAACCAAGGTGTGCGTCCTGCTATCAATGTGGGTATCTCAGTGTCGCGTGTGGGTGGTAATGCACAGATCAAGTCAATGAAGAAGGTGGCTGGTACGCTGAAGATTGCACAGGCCCAATTCCGCGAATTGGAATCGTTCACCAAGTTTGGTGGCGACATCGACCCTGTGACAGCACGTACTATCGACCGTGGTCGCAAGAACGAGCGTCTGCTCATCCAACCACAATACACACCAATGCTTGTGGAAGAACAAGTGGCTGTGATCTATTGCGGTGTGAATGGTCTTCTTGAGAAAGTGCCTCTCGACAAGGTTGCTGAGTTTGAAAAATTGTTCTTGCAATTGCTTCGTGCAAAGCATCAAGCCGATGTGCTCGATGTGCTCAAGTCGGGCGTTATCAACGACGACGTTACATCGAAGATTCGTGCCGTTGCTGCTGAAATTGCAGGAAAATATTAAAGCATAGTAAGTGAACTATTTTTGAAACGATATGTCAACATTACGTGAATTAAAAGGAAGAATCGGATCAGTGGCGTCGACGGGTAAAATCACCGGCGCCATGAAGATGATTTCATCCGCCAAGATGCATAAGGCTGAGCAGGGTTTGAAGAAACTCCTGCCTTATCGCAAACTTGTGCAATCGGTGATAAGCCACCTGCTTGCTACCGATGGTAAGTTCACATCACCTCTTATTGTTGAGCGCGATGTGAGAAGAATTGGCGTGGTGGTGCTCGGCTCAGACGATGGTCTTTGCGGTGCCT
Organism: uncultured Prevotellaceae bacterium; assembly: GCA_905210415.1. Taxonomy (GTDB): domain Bacteria; phylum Bacteroidota; class Bacteroidia; order Bacteroidales; family Muribaculaceae; genus SFTJ01. The sequence goes on along the minus strand of CAJLWM010000005.1, from coordinate 14,529 downwards.
ACAACATCAACATCTTCAAGCATCTGCTCGGAATATTGGCTGACTATAGAAAGCAGTATGGTGAGAATGTGGACATCGAGATATATCCTGTGGGCAAGAAGATTGCGCGTGCAGCGCAAAAGATTGCCGGTGGACATCTGGGCGTGACTGTTGTGGATGGCGTGAACACCCGCAGCACTGCTGCTAAGATTTCGGAGTTTAACGATGGTCTGAAGCGCGCTTTCGAGAAGGGTGAGGTAGACAAGGTTGACCTTGTGTATATGCACTTCAAATCGATGAGCAAGCAGATTATCACTTGCGAGCAGTTGTTGCCTGTGAGCTACGAGGCTTTGGTGGAGGGAGTGGATGCCAAGATGGCAAACAGCTCTTGCCTCTTTGAACCAAATCCTAATGCCATATTCAACAGTGTGCTTCCGCTGCACATCATGTCTACAATGCAAGAAGTGTTTGTGGAGAATGTTGCGAGTGAGAATGCCGCTCGTGTGATGGCTATGCAGAGCGCAAGCGACAATGCCAACAAGTTGCTTGAAAGTCTGCAGCTTGAATACAACAAACTGCGTCAGCAGGGTATTACCACCGAATTGCTCGATATATTGGGCGGACAGGTTGAAAAATAATGAGAAACAACGTGTGTGTGCCTTGCAACCAATGGCTGTATGGGCACACACAGGCGGTTTCTTGTGGTGACAATTTATACAGTATAATTTTTATATAGATTTATCTTATTCTATGAGTATTAAGGAGTATTTCTCTTCTCTCTTTACGGCGATTGTAAGCCTTATTAAGGGGTTAGAGGTGACTGGAAAAGAGTTGGTGACTCCAAAGGTTACCGAACAATATCCAGAAAATAGGGCAACACTGAAGATTGCCGACAGGTTTAGAGCAACTCTCGCTTTCGACTACAACGCTGACGGCACACACAAGTGTATCGCTTGTGGTATCTGCCAGAATAGCTGTCCTAACGGCACAATCGAGGTGCAAACAAAGATGGTGGAAACTGCTGATGGCAAGAAGAAGAAAAAACTTGACAAGTATATCTACGATCTTGGCAGCTGCACATTCTGTATGTTGTGTGTAACCAATTGCCCTACAAAGGCTATTAAATTTACCAACGAGTTTGAACAAGCCGTGTTCACACGCGACAAGCTCGTAAAGCAATTAAACTATCTGCCAGAGAAGGAGGCTCCTGCGCCAGTTGCTAAGCCTGCTGCACCTGCAGAGGCTGCACCAAAGGCTGCTGCAAAGCCAGCTGCTGAGGCTGCCGATGACAAGGTGTCGATGGAGGTGGAAGCTCCAAACGGCAAGGTGATGACTGTAAAGTTGGCACAAGAAGATGTTAAAGCTATCGAGGCAATGATTGCTGAAAAGCCAGAAATGACAAAGTTTCAGGCTATGCAAGCAGTGATCAAGGCTAAGAAGGCGCCTAAGGCATGAAATAAGAAAAAACAATAATATAATATGGATTCAGTAGGAAATATCATCATGTATTTCGTAATCGCATTGTCGATTATCGTATTTTCGGTGCTGACGGTGACCACAAGAAGGATATTGCGCTCTGCCACATATCTGCTTTTCGTGCTTCTTGCCACTGCGGGAATCTACTTCCAAATGGGATACGAATTTCTCGGTGCGGTGCAGATAGCAGTTTATGCAGGCGGTATTCTTGTATTGTTTGTGTTTGCCATCTTGCTTACGCACAGACCCGAAGAAAAATCTAAGCCACTCACTTCGCACAGACGATGTATGGGCTTGAGTGCGGCAATTGCCGGTGTATTGGTTAGTGGTTATGCACTCGTTTCGCAGTGCGATGTGGCGTTTGCCACCCAAGGCAACCCATGTGTTGACATGGATCGCATTGGCCACGCGTTGCTCAGCACCGACAAGTTTGGCTATCTTTTGCCATTCGAGGCAGTGAGTGTGTTGTTATTGGCATGTATAATCGGTGGCATAGTTATAGCCCGTAAAAGATAATAGGAGGCGCAGATTATGGAAATGACAGTGCTTATGTATCTTATTCCAAGCCTTATCATGTTTGGCTGTGGAGTTTATGGGTTTGTCACCCGAAAGAATATGATAGCGATATTGATATCTCTTGAATTGATGCTCAATTCGGTTGATATCAACTTCGTAGTGTTTAACAGTTTCTTGTTCCCTGGACAGTTGGAAGGTATGTTCTTTACACTGTTCGCCATAGCTATTGCGGCAGCTGAGACAGCTTTGGCTCTCGCCATCGTGATCAACGTATACCGTAAGGTGCAGAATGTGGATATCAAGGAAATATCTAAAATGAAATTTTAACGAGTATGGCTGAACAGTATTCTTATTTGTTAGCAATTTTGGTCATCCCAATCGCAATGTTCTTGTTCTTGGGCTTGATGACTACAAAATTGAGTAAGAAGGTTGCGGGTACGCTTGGTACTCTCGGCCTTGGAGCTTGCCTTATCATCGGATATACCGCTGCTATTACTTATTTCGCAAGCGGCAACCTTGAGCCAATCAAGGTGATGGACACCACTTGGATCGATTTCTCTCAGATTGCTGAGGGCATGTCGATAAACCTTGGTATCTATCTCGACCCAATCTCTGCAATGATGCTTATTGTGGTGACTACAATTTCGTTCCTTGTGCACTTGTATAGCAATGGCTACATGGACGATGCTCACCTTATCAAATATGCACACGAAGGTGAAGGCTTGAGAAAACACGGCTTCCAACGCTACTTCGCGTTCTTGAGCTTGTTTACATTCTCAATGCTCGGCTTGGTGCTTGCCACTAACATCTTCCAGATGTATATCTTCTGGGAGCTTGTGGGTGTATCTTCTTATTTGCTCATCGGCTTCTACTATACCGACCCAGCAGCGATACACGCATCAAAGAAGGCGTTTATTACCACTCGTTTTGCCGACCTCGGCTTCTTGATTGGTATCCTCATCCTTTCGTATTACACTAAGACCTTCGATTTCGACACATTGATCAATGGTTCAAGCTCTGCTTTGGCTACAATGCACGGCACCACATTCCTTGGTTGCTCTGTGCTTTGCTGGGCTATGACTTGCATCTTCATTGGTGGTGCTGGTAAGAGTGCGATGTTCCCATTGCACATTTGGTTGCCAGACGCAATGGAAGGTCCTACTCCAGTGTCAGCCTTGATTCACGCTGCTACTATGGTGGTTGCCGGTGTTTACTTGGTTGCACGTTTGTTCCCATTGTATCTCATCGCGGAAGGCTCGCTTGTGGTGATCACAGTGGTGGGTGCGTTCACAGCATTCTATGCTGCAGCAATCGCATGCGCACAGACCGATATCAAGCGTATCCTCGCGTTCTCTACAATCTCGCAGATTGCCTTTATGATCACATCACTCGGTGTGGCACGTCCAGAGTTTGAGGAAGGTGTTGGTTATATGGCATCAATGTTCCACTTGTTCACACACGCTATGTTCAAGGCTTGTTTGTTCTTGGTGGCAGGTGCGGTGATTTATCGTATTCACTCTAATGAAAGTTCTCACATGGGTGGCTTGCATAAGTATATGCCTATCGCAAGCATCGCGTGCCTTGTGGGCTGTCTTGCAATCTCAGGTATCTTCCCATTCGCAGGTTTCTTCTCTAAGGACGAAATCCTCGTTGCTGCCTACTGCAACAATATGTGGTGGGGCGCATGGATGTCGATGGTGGCAGGTATGACAGCGTTCTACATGTTCCGCCTCTACTATTTGGTATTCTGGTGGGATACTCCAGACTACGAGGCTCACGGCCATCATGTGCCAACAGAGGCTCCATTGGTGATGACATTGCCATTGATTATCCTTTCGGTAGCAACTTGCGTAATCGGCTTCTTGCCATTCTCTGACTACGTGACATATAATCACGAGCCATTTCACGCAGGTCACAACTGGACAGTGATTATCTCAAGTACAGTGATTGCACTTATCGGCATTGGCCTTGCAACAGTGCTCTACTTCAAGAAGAACGACAAGCCTGCTAAGATGGCTAACGCCCTTCCTTCGTTGTGGACTGCTGCTCACAAGCGCTTCTATATGGACGAACTCTATATGTTCATCACACACAATGTGATCTTCCAAAACGTATGTCGACCAATCGCATGGTTTGACCGCGCAGTTATCGATGGAACAATGAATATGTTTGCCAACTTGGCCAATTATGCATCGTTTGCAGTGCGCAAACTTCAGTCTGGTAGCATCCAAACGTATGTATGGGTATACTTGATTGGCGCATTGGCATTGGCTGCAGCTACAATTATATGTTTAATCTAAACGCAACGGTAAAGAATTATGATTTGGTCTAATATATTAATTTATTTTGTAATAGTTCCTCTCCTGGTTCTTGGAGGGTTGGCTTTCTGCAAAAGCATGAAGGCAATCAGGGCCGTTTGCGTGGCTGGTGCTACAGCCTTAATGGCTTTGGCAATTTATCTTGTTGTGATATTCTTGCAGACCCGCGCTGCAGGTGTCACAGATGATATGATACTCACAGGCAGCTGGACATGGTATGCTCCACTTAATATCAACCTCGCACTTGGTGTAGACGGTATCTCGGTGGTGATGATTGTTCTTTCGGCATTCATCGTGTTTGCAGGCGTGTTCGCATCGTGGAAAATCAATCCACTGCCTAAGCAATATTTCTTGTGGTTCTTCTTGTTGTCGACAGGTGTATTCGGATTCTTTATCTCGATCGACTTGTTCACAATGTTCATGTTCTATGAAGTGGCACTTATCCCGATGTACTTGTTGATTGGTGTATGGGGTAGTGGCAACAAGAACTACTCGGCAATGAAGCTTACTTTGATGCTTATGGGTGGTTCGGCATTCTTGATGCTCGGTTTGATTGGTATTTACTTCCATTCATCGGCCAATGCCAACGAACTCACAATGAACATCCTTGAAATTGCACACAACAATGCTATTCCAGAGGCATGGCAAATGTGGCTATTCCCAGCAGCATTTGTGGGCTTCGGCGTGCTTGGTGCAATGTTCCCATTCCACACATGGTCGCCTGACGGTCACGCATCAGCGCCTACAGCGGTGTCAATGCTTCACGCAGGTGTACTTATGAAGCTTGGTGGTTATGGCTGCTTCCGCATAGCTATCTTCTTGATGCCTTATGCTGCTCACCAACTCGGCTGGATTTTCCTTGTGCTCACAGGTATCTCTGTAGTATATGGTGCATTCAGCGCATGTGTTCAAAGCGACTTGAAGTATATCAATGCTTACTCATCAGTTAGCCACTGTGGCTTGGTGTTGTTTGCAATCTTGATGTACAACACTACTGCAATGACTGGTGCTGTGATGCAGATGTTGTCACACGGTTTGATGACAGCCTTGTTCTTCGCATTGATCGGTATGATCTACGGCCGCACACACACTCGCGACATTCGCAAGATGGGCGGTTTGATGCAGATTATGCCTTATCTCGGCGTTTGCTATGTGATTGCCGGTATGGCTTCACTTGGTTTGCCAGGTTTGAGCGGTTTCGTTTCTGAAATGACAATCTTCATTGGTTCGTTCCAAAACAGCGACACATTCCACCGCGTATTCACTATCGTGGCTTGTAGCTCAATCGTAGTGACAGCAGTGTATATCCTTCGTGTTGTTGGCAAGTTGCTCTTCGGCAAGGTGCAAGATCCTCATCACTTGACTCTCTCCGATGCAGAGTGGCACGAAAGATTTGCTACAATGGTGCTTATTGGTGCCGTGGCAGCTATCGGTTGCTTCCCTAACTTCTTTGAGTCGATTATCAAGGATACCTTTATGGCAGGTGGACTCTATGATGGTGTTTTGAAAGTGTTGGAACAACCACTTGCATGGATGTAATAAATTAAGTGTTGAATTAAAGACAGGAAAATATAAAGATGGATTATTCTCAATTTTTAATGATGCCACAGGAACTCGGACTATTATTGGTGTTCCTGTTAGTGTTCCTCTTCGACACTTTTATGCCTAAGAAGGCTCAATCATCGTTGTCGATTTTCACATGTGTGATTTTTGCTGTATTCACTATAGCCAATTTGTTTATGTTCTCTACAGGCACAGCGTTCGCTGGCATGTTTGAACAGACAAGCGCCACCTATGCTATCAAGTTTATCCTCAATGCAGGTATGCTGATAGTGCTTATTCAAGCCACACAATGGGCCAACTCTGAATATGTGTCGGTGCGTCGCGGCGAATTCTACGAATTGCTGCTTGCTACACTCTTCGGTATGTATTTGATGGTGTCGGCTCGTCACTTCTTGCTATTCGTGATTGGTTTGGAAACAGCTTCACTTCCTCTTGCTGCTCTTGTAGCATTCGACAAGAAGCACTACGAAAGCCACGAGGCTGCTGCTAAGTATATGTTCACAGCAGTGTTCTCTTCGGCAATCTTTATGCTCGGTTTGTCGTTTGTGTATGCACTCGGTGGCTCGCTCTACTTCAACGATATTGCATGCAATATCATCGGCGGACACTCAGCATTGCTCGTAGTGGCATTGGCATTTGTGATCGCAGGCGTTGGTTTCAAACTTTCGTTGGTTCCTTTCCACTTGTGGACAGCCGACGTTTATCAAGGAGCTCCTACAGTAGTTACCTCATATCTTTCGGTTATCTCTAAGGGCGCTGCAGCATTCTCATTCCTTGTGATACTTGCACAAGTGTTTGGCTCTGCTTATAGCATTGCTTGGGAATGGATGCTCTATGCTGTGATTGTTATTACAATTACTCTTGGTAACTTGTTTGCGATCCGTCAACGCGACTTGAAGCGATTCCTCGCGTTCTCTTCAATCTCACAAGCTGGTTATATCATGCTTGGTGTGATTGCTGCTAACGAAATTGGTTTGGCTTCACTTATGTTCTATGTGCTTGTTTATGTGTTCTCAAACCTCTCGGCATTCGGTGTGATTGCTGCGATCGAGAACAAGACTGGCAAGGTGAACATGGACGATTACAACGGCTTGTTTAAGACCAACCCATGGTTGTCGTTCGCAATGATGCTTGCGATGTTCTCATTGGCAGGTATTCCTCCATTTGCAGGATTCTTCAGCAAGTTCTTCATCTTCGTTGGCGCATGCCACACTGGCAGTGTAGCAATCTATGTGTTGGTGCTTATCGCTTTGATCAATACTATCATTTCGCTCTACTACTATTTGCTCGTGGTGAAGGCTATGTTTATCAAGCAAGACGATTGCGTGATACCAGCATTCAAGGTGGCAGCAAGCGAAAAGGTGGCAATGATCATCACTACACTTGGCATTATCTTGATTGGTCTCGCAAGCTGCATCTACACTTACTTGAGCACTTGCGCATCAGATTCAAGCGCTATGTTTATGTTCATTCATTGATTGTGATGCGTTAGCGTCTCAATTGTAGAAATACTATTTGCAGGGGATATTTATTATATTCCCTGCTTTTTTTATTGGATAATGTGAGGATTTTTAATTTATTTGCTTTATCTTTGAGCAGATATCAATATAAACCCTGAAAATGCTTATGAAATGTATTAAAAACCTGTTTGCTATTGCCATATTGGCGGCTATGACGGTGGCTTTTTCAAGTTGCGGCTCAAAATCAGAAAATACTGAAGATGATGGATTTATTGTGAGCGTTGGAGACGAGGCTCCAGACTTTGTTTTAAAGGATACTAAAGGCGATAGTGTGAGGTTGTCAGACTATCGTGGAAAGGTGGTGATGCTGCAGTTCGCAGCCAGTTGGTGCCGAGTGTGCCGCGAAGAGATGCCTTTCATCGAAAAGGATATTTGGCAGAAGTATAAGGATAACGATAAATTCGCATTGTTTGCCATTGATATAGATGAGGAATCGGAGCGCATCGAGCCATTCTTTAAAACCGTGGGTGCTACTTATCCTGCATTGGCCGATGAGAACAGCGATGTGTTTTATAAGTATGCCGGCAAAGAGGCTGGTGTTACGCGCAATGTGCTCATTGATGCCGATGGCAAGATTATCTATCTCACTCGCTTGTATGAGGAGGTTAAGTTTAAAAAGTTTGTATCTTATATCGACTCGATAATGCAACAATAAAAAATAATAAATATGTTGAACGACGCTGGCAGAATAGATGATGTCAGCGTTTTTTCTTGATTTAATGGAGTGTTATTATTGGTTTGTAGAGGCAAATTTGATGTAAAACTCAAAAAATAAATATTTATTAATACAGGTAAATGATTATTAACTATATGAGAATACTGAAAATAGCAGAATTTTTAAATTCCTTATTAAAAATATATTTACGAGTGTTAAATAATGCGAAATATGAATAAATTTAAGTTGTTAAGTTTGTTTTAACATATCGTAATGTGTTATATTTGTGATGAATATGGAAAATGTTACGAAAGCATAATGAAAATCATTGCAGAAAGTAGTACCACAAAAACTGAATGGAGTATTGTGGACGGCAACAAAATTGTGGAACATGCCGTCACTGATGGATTGAATCCATTCTTCTTAACTCGAAGAGAGATAAGCCATAGCATACGCCTTAACCTGCCCAAGGCTTTTTTTAAGCGTAGATGGGATCACGTATATTTCTACGGAGCAGGTTGCTCAAACGATGATAAAAAGAAAATGATAGAGTCGTCGCTTGTTGCTCAATTTAAGACGCCGACTACTGTGGAGAGTAATCTATTGGGTGCGGCACGCGGACTGTTGGTCAACGAGCCGGGTTTGGCATGTATATTAGGCACTGGTAGCAACTCGTGCTTGTATGATGGCAACAACATAGTGAGAAACGTGAGCTCGCTCGGTTTTATCCTTGGCGACGAGGGCAGTGGCGCGGCACTTGGCCGATTGCTTGTGAGCGATTGCTTGAAGGGCTTAGCACCAAGTGAATTGCAGACTCAGTTCCTTGAGAAATATGAGCTTGACATCAACCGAGTGATGGACCATGTATATAACAACCCTGGCGCTAACCGCACGTTGAGTTCTTATTCGTTCTTCTTGGGCGAGCATCTCGACCACGAGTATGTGCGCGATTTGGTGCGTGGCGAGTTCGACCGATTCTTCCGTAGAAATATCATGCAATATGACTATAAGGCATATCCATTGTGCTTCGTTGGTCTGGTGGCATGCACATATAGCGAGATTCTTTGTGAATTGGCCGACAAATATGATATCAGTATTAAGAAGATTATACACCGGTCGATGCCTGGAATTGTGAAATATCACGATTGGCTCGACGGACAATAATTGGCTGCGGTGATGTGCGCCCATGTGCGACGTTAGCAGTGAAAAGTAGTAAATTAATGTATATATGATATAGAGGGGATGTGTAGCGATGTAATGGTCGGTCATATCCCCTTCGTTATTATAGATAAGTAATGGTGAAAAATTGTTGAAAAAGATGAAAAAATTGGATGTTTTGAAGTTGGCTTCGGCTGCTGTACTCGCTTTGGGTGGGGTGGCAGCAGATGCCGAAATTTTGAGTAAGAGCGTCATCGATCAAGCCTCGCAGGCTCTAAGGCAGACCATACCCCAGCATATGGGCATCGGCGTGCCTAAAGTGACAAGTGTTGATGCCGATAGTAAGAGTAAAACACTCACAGTGGAATGTAATTGGGCATATACCAACGTGCCGTTTACGAGCGACGATATCGCATCGCTGAAGCGAAAGGTGAAAGCGATTGCTGGCAATAGTTATTCCGACTATGACGTTAAAATCATGATTGACGGCGCAGATGCTGCCAATTATCTTCCTGAGTATGACAAAGCGTATGCTCGAAGCCATGCGCCTTTTGTGCAGGTGCAAGACGACGGTCGCCGCTACACGCGAGGCCTTGATGGCAATATCGTGGCGTTGTGGCAAAGCCATGGCTGGTATTTCGAGCCAAAGCTCAATCGCTGGGAGTGGCAGCGCGCACGCATCTGGCAGACCGTGGAGGATCTCTACACCCAATCATACGTGTTGCCGTTTCTTGTGCCTATGCTTGAGAATGCGGGCGCTTATGTGATGAGTCCTCGCGAGCGAGACGTCAATAAGGTGGAAGTGATTGTGGACAACGATGGCTCGCTGGCGCAAGGCGGCTATGCCGAAAGCGGTAAGGCTTGGCAGGCTGGTAAACACTCGGGCTTTGCATATAAGCGTGAGCAATATGTGGCATATCAGAATCCGTTTGTCGATGGCACTTATCGTCAGGCAAAGGCCGTGAAGAAGGCAAAGGATGCTTCGGTGGCATCGTGGAGCGCCAATATGCCAAAGGCGGGCGAGTATGCCGTGTATGTTTCGTATAAGACCCTTCCCGAAAGCGTTGTCGATGCGATGTATGAAGTGAACAGCCTTGCTGGCAAAACTCGTATTAAGGTAAATCAGAAGATGGGTGGTGGCACATGGATATATCTAGGCACATTCCCATTGGCTGAAGGTGAAAATAAAGATTTGGTTACGCTCAGCAACCTGTCGAAAGGCAAGGGCATTGTCACCGCCGATGCCGTGAAGGTGGGCGGTGGTATGGGCAATATTGCCCGCCGTGTGGAGCGTCCCGCCGAAACCGATAATGTGGGCTATAAATATGATGAGCGCATTGACTATGGCTATCAGTTGAGCCGTCATCCTCGTTTCACCGAGGGTGCGAGATACTGGATGCAATGGGCTGGCGTGCCAGATTCGGTATATACACAGTCGCATCTGCTCAATGATTACAACGACGATTATCGCGGCCGCGGTATGTGGGTGAATTGGATAGCCGGTGGTTCGCAAGTGTTGCCAAAGGCAAAGGGTTTGAATATCCCAGTGGATATTGCTTTTGCATTTCACTCTGATGCCGGAAATACCACAAATGATAGCATCATAGGCACATTGGGCATCTATATGTCGAACAAATTTGGCGATTATGCCGACGGCACGCCTCGCATCTATTCTCGATTGCTCACGAATGCCATCAGCACAAACATCTGTAACGATGTGCGTGCGCAGTTTGAGCCGAATTGGACTCGCCGAGGCATGTGGGATAAGTCGTACTACGAAGCAAGAGTGCCAGAGGTTCCGACTATGTTGCTCGAATTGCTGTCGCATCACAACTTCGCTGACATGAAATACGGACTCGACCCAGCGTTCCGCTTCACGGTGAGCCGTGCGATATATAAGGGTATGCTTGAGTTTATTGCTCGTCGCGATGGCCGCAAATTCTCTGTGCAACCCTTGCCAGTGTGCTCGATGTCGCTCACCGAGAGTGGTGACGATGGTTTCTTGCTCTCTTGGAAGCCAACTGCCGATAGCCTTACCGTTGGTGGTGCCATGCCTACACGATATGTGGTGGAAGAGCGCATCGGTAAGGGTGCATTCCGTGAGGTTGCCACAGTGAGTGTTCCTTGCTATCTGGTGAAAGTGAAGGACAACGAGGTGCACAGCCTGCGTGTGACTGCTGTGAACGATGGCGGCCGTAGTTTCCCATCAGAGGTGCTTGCTTGCGGTATTGCTCCACAGTCAAAGGGCAGAGTGATGGTGGTGAATGGTTTCACTCGCGTGTCGGCACCAGACTGGTTTGAGTCGGGCAGAGGCAGCGACGACGTGGCAGGTTTCTGTGATAAGAAAGACCACGGCGTGCCATACGTGAAGGATATCTCGTATATCGGTTCGCAGTTTGATTTCCGTTGCGGAGTAGATTGGAGCGACGATGATTCTGCAGGTTTCGGTGCCAGCAACGGCGACTATGAGTGCGATGTGATAGCCGGTAATACATTCGACTATCCAGCAGTGCATGGTGAGGCCCTACTTAAGGCTGGCTATAGTTTTGCCAGCAGCAGCGTTCAGGCCGTGGAAGAAGGCATAAACCTTGCACCATATTGCGTGATGGACTTGGCGCTTGGCAAGCAGAAAGAAGTGCAGATTGGCCGAGGCGCAGTGCCAAACCGCTATGCGATCTTCTCGGAAGCTCTGATGGATGCGGTGAAGAGATTCACCCAAAATGGTGGCGGCATGCTTGTGAGCGGATCGTATGTGGCAAGCGACATCTGGGACAAGAAGCAGCAAAGCAAAGAGAAAATCGACTTTGCCCGCGATGTGCTTGGCTACAGATGGCGTATGTCGCAAGCTGAGGCGTCGGGTATATTCTATACCGTACAGACATCGGTGCGCGGCTTTTCTGACGAGATGCATTCGCAATTCAGCACCGCGCTCAATGATAGCATCTATTGCGTGGAAAGTCCTGATGGGATATTGCCAAGTGGAAAGAACGGCGTAACTATAATGCAGTATGCCGACAATAATATGGGCGCAGGCGTGGCGGCGCAGTTTGAAGGCTATCGCTCTTTGGTGGTAGGATTTCCTCTGGAGACCATAGTTGACGCAAAACAGCGTGAAGAACTCATGAAGCGCGCTATGGAGTATTTGTGTGAGAAATAGTCTGATATTCAGATGATAAGCTAAAAGCTCGTGGAAAATCCACGGGCTTTTTTTATCCACTAATTTTAAAAATATGTGGATAATTATTAAATAATGTTTAATTTAGGGATTTTGGGGTTTGCAGAGTTGAAAATAACGGAATTTTTATATTACTTTTGTAGGCTAAGGAAAGTGTATATAGGCAATTGCGCTAGATACCATATAATAAATACTTAAAGAGAATATGAAACGAAAATTTGCGTTTTTTTCAAGCGTATTTATGCTTGGATTGTCGATGATGGGTGCTCAATTTGTTGATGCGCAAAGCTTCAGCAGTGCAGATTTGGCAAAGGCAACATCGGCATTGCGTGCCACAGTGCCATCAAAAATGGGCATTGGCCAAGTGGCTGTTACTGCAATCAATGCAGATGCAGCAAAGAAAGTGTTGAGTGTGTCGCTAAATGGTAATTATGGCGATGTGCCATTCACTAAGGCTGATATAGAGCAGTTGAAGACCGATTTCAAGGCGTTGGCAGGAGCAAAGTTCTCGAAGTATAAAGTAGCAATCGATATCAATGGTAACGCCATCGAAAACTATGTGATGGGTTTCGACAAGAAATATTCTCGTCACAACGAAGGCTTTATCACCCCAATTTCAGCAAACAGCAAATACAAGGACGGTCTTTGTGGCAATGTGATAGCATTGTGGCAGAGCCATGGCTGGTATTTCGAACCAAAAGTCAATCGTTGGGAATGGCAACGCGCTCGACTCAATCAAACGGTTGAAGACCTTTATACTCAATCATTTGTGGTGCCATTCTTGATGCCAATGCTTGAGAATGCCGGAGCATATGTGATGAGTCCTCGCGACCGCGACATTCACAGCTTCGAGGTTGTGGTTGATGCCGATGGCGGCAAGGCACAGACTTCGTATGTCGAGACAGCAGGCAAGATGGCTTGGGCAGAAGGCGCAGGCACTGGTTTCGCTTGGACGCGTGACTTCTATGTAGATTATCAAAATCCTTTCACCGAAGGTAAATATAGAGAGGTTCAGACTACAAAGCGCGACAAGGATGCTTCGAAAGCTACTTGGAGCGTGAATATGCCAGAGGACGGACTTTATGCAGTGTATATTTCATATAAGACCGTTGACGAGAGCATTGAAGATGCTCAATACACAATCAATTACCTCGACGGCAGCAAGTCGTTTAAGGTTAACCAACGCATGGGTTCTGGCACATGGATTTACCTTGGCCACTATCCATTGAAGAAGGGTGAGAACAAAGACGTGGTGGTATTGAGCAATGTGTCGAAGCACAAGGGTGTTGTTACTGCCGATGCTGTGAAGATTGGTGGCGGTATGGGCAACGTGGCTCGCAAGGTGAAGAAACCTGAAGAAGGCGAGAAGGTGGCTTACACTTACGACGACCGTATCGACTATAAATATATCACTTCGGGTTATCCTCGTTTCACCGAGGGCGCACGCTATTGGCTACAATGGGCAGGTGCTCCTGACTCGGTGTACACATTGTCGAAACTCACCAACGATTACAATGACGACTATCGTAGTCGCGCCGAATGGGTCAACTGGCTCGCTGGTGGTTCGAATGCTTTGCCTGACCGTGCCGGCTTGAATATCCCGGTAGATTTGTCGTTCGCATTCCACTCTGATGCCGGCACTACTCCAAACGATAGCATCATCGGTACTCTCGGCATCTATATGTCGGACAAATATGGAAATTATGCCAACGGCACTCCACGTGGATACTCACGAAGCCTGGTGAATGCTATATCAACCAATATATGTAACGATGTGCGCGCATTGTTCGAGCCAAACTGGACACGTCGTGGCATGTGGGATAAGTCTTATTACGAAGCCCGTGTGCCAGAAGTGCCAACCATGTTGCTTGAGTTGCTGTCGCATCAAAACTTTGCTGATATGCGCTACGGCCTCGACCCAACATTCCGCTTCACTGTGAGCCGCGCTATTTATAAGGGTATGCTTGAATTCATTGCTAAGCGCGATGGTCGTGAATATAAGGTGCAACCACTTCCTGTAAATTCGTTTGCAATCGCATCGGAGGGCAATAATGTGTTTACACTCACTTGGCTTCCAACAGCCGATGCTCAATGCGCAAATGCTGATGCTGAAAGGTATATCGTGATGGAACGCGTTGGTGAAGGCGCCTTCCGCGAAGTGGCTGGGGG